>NZ_VPCB01000008.1:0-223914 GCF_013418435.1 Acinetobacter sp. YH12142
GAGGAATTGCCACAAGATACGATAAGCTAAAACGTAACTATCAAAGCGCTGTTGCTTTAGCTTGTATATTTATATGGTTGCCTCTTTAGCTCAATTTATCGGCTGTAAATGTCAACACACCCTAATAATTTAGTTTTTGAAAAAAAGGAAGATTGGATCATAAAAAGAAATGAACTAATCGTTGATTTAAAAGATCTATATAAAGACAGTGGAAAAGTTTCTCTTTTACTTGGAGCTGGGGTTTCGTGTAGTGCTAATCTACCAAGTTGGGATGAGTTAATTTCAAGTTTATTTATCACCTACTTAGTTAATAGTAGTAGTGATAATAAAGAATTAAGCACTATGCGTGCAGGTGAATATGTTGAAATCATTAAACATATAAGTAAAACCTTTTCAGAAAAATATTTAAAATCTGCTTTACTTTCAGCTCGATATTTACGCACAGGATTCTCTACTCAGAATCAAGATTCAAAAAGCTTTATGAAGGAATTACAAAGAACTCTTTATAATAAAGAAAGAAAACAATCTGAATTAATTAGTACAATCGGAAAATTGTGCATTCCGACTAGAACTGGTGCAAAAGTTAAATCTATTATTACTTATAATTTTGACAACTTAGTTGAACAACATTTATATAATATTAATTTAAAATATAAATCAATCTATCTTGATAACGATAAATATAGTAATGAACAATTACCCATATACCATGTTCATGGATTTATTCCAGAGAATATAGAATTAGAAAATGATGACTCATTCGAAAAAATGGATCTAATTTTTTCAGAAGAAGGTTATCACCGCATGTACTCCAACCCCTATCATTGGTCAAATTTAATCCAATTATCAATATTAAAAGAAAATACATGTATGATGATTGGCTTATCAATGGATGACCCAAATCTAAGACGATTACTCGAAATTGCACAAGCAGGCAATGAAAACATTCAACATTTTGCCTTTTTAAAACGTATTAGCATTTCTGAAATTTCAAAAAAAACTAAGAGTTCATCACCATTAGAATCATCATTTCTCGAAAGACATCATAATTTACAGGAATTAATGTTCTCTGAACTAGGAGTAAATATTATTTGGTTTGAGAAATTTGAAGAACTGCCTGAACTTCTGAATCAACTTTTAAATTAACTTACCTCCTTGCGAAGCAGTGCTTCTCATCCAATGAGGGAGCGTCACTTGAACTTATATTTGCATGAGTTTAGTAATGAATATTCCCTCTCCTTTTAGGAGAGGGTTAGGGAGAGGTTTGTTTTAATTCAGAACATCTCCGCCACAAATCATCCAACACCATATCCGTCCCACCCAACACATCATGGTTCCAATACCGAATCACCTTTAACCCCAAAGCCTCTAAAAACTTAGTACGTTCAGCATCATATTCAATCGCATCATCCATTCCATGCTGACTGCCATCCAACTCAATCACTAAACCAATTTCATGACAGTAAAAATCCACAATATAAGGTTTGATCACATGCTGACGGCGGAATTTAAGATTCATAAAACGCTTGGCACGGAGTATTTGCCACAACAGGTTTTCTGCATCGGTGGCGGTATGGCGCATGGTTTTGGCGAATTCTAATAATGCAGGGTCTATTTTCATTTTTTATTTTTCTCTTAATTATATTGTGAATATGTGATACGCAAAGAAATTCCCTCTCCTTCCAGGAGAGGGCTAGGGAGAGGTGCTTTTAAATATTTTTCATTATAACTTCAACCCTCACCCCGTCCCTCTCCCAAAGGGAGAGGGAGAAAAGCAAAATCTAAAGCACCCCATTCTCCAACAACACCTCCAACCCTTTCACCTTCTCCATATATTTCAAACGTTCCTTTTCCCATTTCACTTGCTCTTTCAATACCGAAACATCGCCATCAATCACCTTATACACATCTTTCACCTGCATATTTTTCGGCTTCGGTTTTTCACTCCAGTGAAAGCTATCCGTGATGTCATCAATCTGACTGGCTAGGCGTTGGCTTTGTGCTTCTAGCGCCATTTGATAAAACTTTAAATGTTCATCAGTTAAGGCTTTAGGGCTTTTGCCTTTATTGGTTTCAAGCTGTAATTGCAGCTTTAATAAATAAAACAAATCCTGTGCTTCATGAGCTTGGTTCACCACTTGCAGCAACTCTGTTTTTTCTGCTTTTTTAGCTTCATCAGGCTCACGGTCAGGGTGAATCATGGCAGTGATTTTTAAATACACAGTTTTCAGTGATTGGTTCACTAACTTTTCAGCTTGCTCACGTTTTTGCGCAAGTCGTTTACGCTGATGCTCTTTTTTCTCACGTTGATATTGTTCGCTGTCCCATTCTTCATAAGACTCATGTTGTTCTGCAGCGTCCAGTTCTATATCAACATGACTATTTGTGTTTAGCTGTTCTGCTTGTGCTGACTTGCCCTTTTTATTTGGCTTTTGATTATGTGCATGATGCTGCTGATAAAAAGCATCTACTTCAGTGACTTTTTCAAGTTCGGCTGTATTTAAGTAATTGGATTTTTTCAACTGCTTTGCCAATTTCGCAAGCTTCACATCGAGCTGAGCTAAATCCGCTTTAGCAAAGTCTTCTTGCTGTAGATGCTGCCAAAGCTGCCCAAGCTGACGAAAGTAGACTACATGCAAATCACGATAGATCGGCACAAGTTTGAGTTGAATATAACTCTGAATTTCACTTTTGGCATTTTTCCAAAGCGTTAAATCTTGTTTTTGCTGTTCAATTTGCTCAATCAGTTTATTCAGCTTTTTATGCTGTGGGGATAAAGCTTCAGCACTCGGGAGTAGACTGACTTTTAGCTCAAAAGACATAAGCAAATTTAACGCAAAAAGAAAATTATAGCCGATCTAAGCACTAAACTTATGAGCACCTTGTATAAATCAACAATGGACTTTTATCCATTAACGCTCAAACCGTTGTAAATATTGACTCAACTCTTCTCGAACAACCACCTCATGTCCTGCATGACTTCGACTTTGCTCCAAGAGATGCTCTGAGTCGATCACTGCCACGCGATGACCATCTGCAATTAAACGATCTACGCCTTCAAAGAGCATTCGAACACCAACATCGTGTATCAAAGAAATATTGGTCAGGTCTAAAACGATATGGTTCTTCGCAACAGGTTCATTCTGCAATAGTCGCTGCCTCATTACAGATGAAGCGCTGTTGAACACATTTTTGTACCCACGCCGCTAAGCCATGATCAAAATGAATATTCCGTTGCTCAGTCTGAAAGTGGAGCTGCGCTAATCCGAGCTGAAATTGTAATTGCTGCATCGCTATCTTTTAAGTTTTTAATCTTCTGCCAAGTTTAACTCACGAAAGCTACGCACTTGGTTACGTCCTTGTTGCTTTGCCATGTACAGCGCTTGATCGGCCATACGCGTGACCACAGCAGACGGTGTCCCCTCAATCGCAGTTGCTACACCGAAACTTGCACTAATCTTCAACATTTGATGGTTGGCTATCATAGTTTCAGCTTCAGAAATGGCCAATCGACAGCGTTCAGCGACCTCTATCGCCTGCTCTAAACTCTGATTTTTTAGAATTAAAATGAATTCTTCACCGCCATAACGCCCAACCACATCTTGTACACGAGTATTGTCATTTAAAATTTGAGCAACACGTTGTAAAACGGCATCTCCTGCATCATGTCCATATTGGTCATTGATCAATTTAAAATGGTCGAGATCAAGCAAAACGACTGCAAATTCAGGCCGTGTCTGTTTGCTGAGCGTATCAAGTTCATGACTGACATAACGACGGTTAAACACATTGGTCAGGCCATCGACACGGCTGAGGACTTCCATCTTTTGTTCACGGTGTCGCCACTGTAAAAGCAAAATCTGAAAAAACACTGCACTCACAATCAATATGGGTAAATACAACTCCGCCATACTCATGAGCCAAAAGGCATTGTCGTAAAACTCACTCTGTTTTAAAGCCGGGCTGAAAATCGGTGCATATTCTAGATGGTCAATCGAAGTTTGATAGCAAATGTAGCCAATAAACAGTGTGATCGGAAATGTAATACTGAGCATAATTGCAGGACGATAAAAAACTAAACCGACCATCAACAAATTGACTGTTCCCGCCATGGTGGCAGGACTATAGATCCCGATCATATAGCCACCATAGATCATGCCGATCCCAAACAGGACGGGCGCAAAATAGCTAAAAAACAGTCTAAAATTTAAATATTTTTTGAAATAAAGACTGAGTACTGCCAATACGCCATAACTGAGTAGGACTATACAAGCGACGATGATCCTGAACTTGAGTTCACTCGGATTAAACCAAATCCGATTGGTCGAATAATAAAAATTCATGATGCACCACTTCAACACGCTAACTTGACTCAGCATGCCAAAGATGAGAAGTAAACGCCCTTTATCGTAGTCAGACCAATTGATAATGAGATAGTCCGATTCAAACAAAAGATGCTTCAACTTACGCCATTGTACGCCCCATTTCGTACAGACAGCATTGCCCCAATTTTTCCCCATTAATCTTCTTTTTTATTTTATTATTTCGCTAGTTATACAAGGTTTTAGCTTCAAAAAGAAAGCCTATTTCACAGTTATAAGTGCAACATTTGAAGCCTTTAAACTTCACTTGCAACACTATTCAAATTACTTTTCCGCTATTTTTTTAGCTCAATTGGTCATTTTTATATTTTGAAATAACATGGTTTATTATTCTAAACGCTCGGTGAATAAAATCCCATTCAGATGATCGACCTCATGCTGTACGATCCGTGCGGGAAAACCATTCAGGGTTTTCTCTTTGACTTCACCTTGAAGCGTCAAATATCGCACGTGAATTTGCTCGGCTCTCGGGACTTGTCCTCGTGCATTCGGCACACTTAAGCAGCCTTCTTCACCCAAAACCGTGGTCGTAGATCGAGATGTAATCACTGGATTGACCATCACGATCGCCTCCATTTCAGGCGCATCGGGATAGCGTAAATTTGCACGTGAAGCCACGATAATCACCCGCTTAGAAACATAAATTTGCGGCGCCGCAATGCCTACGCCTTGACGCTCAAGCATGGTGGCATGCAGTGTTTCGCTCAATGCAATTAACCATGCAGAACCTATTTCAGACGCTTGCACCTCTGCGGCAGTTAGCGTCAAAATCGCTTCTCCACGCTGCGCAACAGCAGCAATATGACTCATGTATTTATCCTTTTTTAAGTCTAGCGGGCTTAAATTATTTAACTGATGTAACGCACGTAAAAGTAATTTCACAATTTTAAAATGATATTTAAGTTTATTCGACGGAGTCTTACATCTAGGATTTAAATAAAGGGATTAGCCTTCGGCTGGAGGTACTCTTACGAAACGTTGTTTCTCATTCGGCAAAATGAGAAGCAAAGCTTCGCAAGGAAACCATCTTGCGGTGCAATGCACCTCACCGACAAAACTCGTTCACTAGTATCAAATTATTCAAAGTATCGCAAAAACTTTTTTGATTAGAAGGAGTCCTGTCTCAAACACTTGCGGATGACGTTACCGCTTATCATTCTTTCATTTGAATCAAATTACGCTTCTGATGTTACTGCGTAACATCAGTTATTTAAAAAAAAACAACCATGCAATATGCATTATTATCGGTTCTGAGTATAAAACAACGGCATGCTATGGCTTTGAATCTTTTATGGTTTATATAGAGCACAAAGTAAAATAGCAGATCACACCACCCTATACTATTGATATTTATCATTTATATTCCAAGATTTAACGCCATCCATCACCAATCATTCTTTAAGTTAATGCGACTTTATCTATATTATTTTGTTCTTAATTCACGATATTTTCATAACTATAAGTTTTTAATAAGGCAACAAAGTTTGATTATTCAATAAAAATTTGAATCACTAAAATCCTCAAATGCTATTTGCTGCTGGAAAATATTTGCATGGAAGCTCAGCCACGCCTGACTCGTCAAGATAAACGTACCCTCGGACTGTCATCCCTCGGTGGCGCACTCGAGTTTTATGACTTTGTCATTTATGTGTTTTACGCCAAAATTATTTCGGAACTGTTTTTCCCCACTGGACTCAGTCCATTTTGGGCGATGCTGAATACTTACGGTATTTTTGCAGCCGGATATTTTTTCCGCCCATTGGGTGGTGTGGTGATGGCGCATTTTGGCGATTTGATTGGTCGTAAGCGTTTATTTAGTTTGTCTATTTTACTCATGGCTCTGCCTACACTGATGATCGGTGTGATGCCAACTTTTGAAAGTATTGGCTATGCAGCACCACTTTTGCTCCTACTGATGCGTGTGATTCAAGGCATCGCGATTGGTGGTGAAATCCCTGCGGCATGGACTTTTGTTTCAGAGCATGTGCCTGAGCAAAAAATTGGGATTGCCAATGGTCTACTCACTGCCGGCTTATCTTTGGGTATCCTATTGGGCGCACTGATGTCATTGTTTATTTCATTACAATTTACAGAGTCAGAAATCCATGACTGGGCATGGCGGATTCCATTTATTCTAGGCGGGATCTTTGGTTTTGTTGCGCTCTATCTCCGCAGTTATTTAAAAGAAACGCCTGTATTTAAAGCCATGCAAGAAAAGAAACAATTGGCTAAAGAGCTTCCAGTAAAACAAGTGCTGCAACAACACAAAACAGGCGTTGTGATTGGTATGCTGTTTACATGGTTCTTAACCGGCTGTGTTGTTGTGCTGATTTTAGCGATGCCAAATTTACTCACGGGCGCCTTTGGTTTTGAGCGTGCCGATGCCTTTAAAATGCAAAGTGCCGCTATTGTGATGCAAATGGTCGGTTGTATCTTGGCAGGTCTTTTGGCAGATCGCTTCGGTGCGGGTAAAGTGATGCTGTTCGGTTCACTCCTTGTCGCAATAATCGCGGGCGTGTTCTATAACAGCTTGGGTCATGTGGCAGCATCGACCGTGTTTGCGCTCTATATGCTGCTCGGTTTGGCATCAGGTACGGTTGGTATGGTGTCTTATAGTATGGTGAAAATGTTCCCTGCACAGATTCGTTTCTCGGGCATTTCATTTTCATACAATTTGGCCTATGCCATCGCGGGTGGTATCACCTTGCCATTGGTTCAATGGTTGAGTTTATACAGCAACATTGGCGCCATGTATTATATTTGGACCGTCTGTTTGGTGACCTTCTTTACTGCGATGCTCTATCGTCAACGTTTTGAAAAAACATCTCATTAAAATAATAAAAAAAGCGGTCAATGACCGCTTTTTTTAAATCTCTTTCAAATCAATTCAGGCTTTTAAATTTTTACGCAATTCATCTTCTACAATTTCAATCTCAAGCTGACTAAAACGACGAATTTCACCTTCTGCATGTTTTTCAAGTAATCCACCAATCAGTGGAACTTTGACTTTCACCGTCCAGTCCAAATTGAAACTCACTTGTGTTGCATCACCACTGACACTTCGTTTACAACTGGCTTCGAGCGGTAGGTTCGGATCTAGTTTGACGTCAGATGTTAATGCCGCCAAATTACTAATATCCGTACGTTTCAGACGAAACGCATCTTTTAAAAACTTCTTGGCAATATCTGGAATATTTACATCAAGGTTATAGGCACGTTTTAAGGTATACATATCGCCTGTTTTTTTTGATTCTAAAATTTCTAGATTTTCACCCGGTATGCGTTTGCACACCGCTTCATGCAAGCTGATATCTGCGGCTAGTCGTTTAAAATCTTCAAGTGAAACGCCATGAATTGTGGCATTGACGGTAAATTGATGTGCCATTCTCGTAATCCTTAAGGTCAATATTGGTTTTATTGTTTTATTTCGCCCAGTCTACAGTTGCTAAAACTGTGCTTTTAATTAAATCGAAAAGCGTTATGGCTGTCATTGACCTGAAACCAAGCTAGAAAAACAGAATTGCCATACAGCAACTCATTGGACTCTGCCTTAAAGGACTTTTTAATAGATTTGCCCATGCTTATCTTTAAACTCGAGCTGAAATTCCCAGCCCGCATCGATTTTTAAATACATCCCTGCATAGGACAACTTTGCGTACCAATGACCGAAGCCGAGGCTAAAAATATCAAAGCTGGCTTGTTCAGGCAGCTGTTGTATTGGTTTTGCATGTATCAAAGCGCTGGGTTCATAAGACGTGCAGTGCGAGCCATAATGATGAAAAAGTTCAATACATAGCTGATTAACTGATGTTATGCAGTAACCATCAAAGCGCAATTTACTTCAAATAAAAGAACGATACGCGGTAAGGTCATCCGCAAGTGTTTGAGACAGGACTACTTCTAATCAAAAATGTTTTTGCGATGCTTTGAATAATTTGACGGTAGTGAACGAGTTTTGTCGGTGAGGTGATTGCACCGCAAGATGGTTTCTTTACGAAGCACGCTTCTCATTTTGCCGAATGAGAAACAATGTTCCGTAAGAGTACCTCCAGCCGAAGGCTAATCCCTTTATTCAATCTTTAGATGTAAGACTCCGTCGAATAGACTTAAAAATCATTTTAAAAGTGCATAAGTACTTTTACGTGCGTAACATCAGTTGTTAATTTAAGATCATGCTATGCACCACACCATCCCGATCACGGTGTACCAATTTGATTACTTGTGAATAATCGATCAAAACGCTTTGGTGTTTGTAACTGATTTGGATGCCGTATTCATCTGCACCATCATCCAAACCGCTGATGCTACATTGCGTGCCTTGTGGAAATGCATTGAGCCATTCAGCGTTATACACATCTGCTATTTGTTCAAACTGAAAAAAGCTCGCTTTTTGCTGCAATAGAAACCCAGCTTGTCGATCAAAACGCAGTTGCTGCTCAAGTTGAAAGTCGATAATCATGACTCTGCACGCTCTTTACTTATTCATCGGGTTCGGAATCGGCTATTAAAAGTAGCTTTGCCATCACCCAATGATCCTTATAAAGCTTTCATCGCCTGTTGCTGCTGTTTATTTTTGACTTGTGTCCATTGCCACCAACCAAATGCCGCCAAGCCCACAAAACCAGCATACAACGCCGCAGTGAGATACAGGTCTTTGTATATAAACATACCCACATAGATAATATCGACAAATACCCAAAGCACCCAAGTGGCAATATGTTTCCGACTGGTCCAATACGTTGCAAGTAAGCTAAATGCGGCCAATTGTGCATCCAAAATCGGCACGGCTGCATCGGTAAAATAGTGCAGGCTTAAACCAAAAATCAAACCGCCCACCGCAGCTAAGAGCATTTGAACGATCACAATTTTGGTCGCAATCGGTTCAATACGAATGTCGTGGTCTTGTTGTTTGCCCTTCAACCAATGATAAAAACCATAGAAGTTCACCACTACAAAGAAAAACTGCAAAATGGTTTCGCCATAAAGTTTGTAGGTATAAAACAGGTAGGCATACAGCAAAAAAGCTGCAAAGTTAAACCACCAACACCACATATTTCGCTTAATGGTTAAAGTCACCCCGATTAAGCTAATAATGACTGCAAAAATTTCTAAGTTTGACATGGTTGATTGGGCCTTAAAAAAGCTGCAGCTATTATGGAAAAAATCAGCCCAAAGGCAAGCTCTACCCCACACTATTTCATATCAACTCTGTAAATTTTAAATCAAACCATTCATCCAACTTACTTTGATTTTGATGTATTGAACGCATCAGTTTTGACAGTTTTCTAACAATCGTTTAAAAACTTAGGTATGCCTAAAGAATAATCAGAAGGAATCATCCAAATGTCAGAACAACAAGGTCGTGTAAGTCGAGAAATCCATGGTCATCTTTATTTAATCGGTTTGGACCGTGCAGATAAACGAAATGCGTTTGACAGTCATTTAATTCATGACCTTTCACTGGCGCTCACTGAATATGAAGATGATCCAAATTTACGCTGTGCAGTGATTTTTGCTCATGGTGATCATTTTACTGCAGGTCTAGACTTGGTCGAACTACAACCCAAACTTGGCAGTGGACTGTTTAATTTTCCTGATCAGCAAATTAATCCGTGGGGAACCAACTCACGACAACGAAAAAAACCAGTTGTGGTCGCGGTACAAGGGTTCTGTTTTACAGCGGGTATTGAACTCATGCTGAATGCCGATATCGTGATCGCACAGCGTCACACGGAGTTTGCTCAAATGGAAGTGCAACGTGGCATTCTTCCCTTTGGTGGCGCAACAGTTCGCTTTGTGCAAGCAGCGGGTTGGAATAAAGCCATGCGCTATTTACTCACAGGTGAACGTTTCAATGCGCAAACGGCATATGACATGAACTTGGTGACTGAAATCACTGAGCAAGCGCCCTTATCTCGTGCAATAGAACTTGCAGAACAAATTGCACAGGCTGCACCACTGGCGGTTCAGGCAACACTCGCTGCAGCACAGCAAGGGGTGCATTTGGGAGCCGATGCTGCCTTTGCTCAATTGGATCAGCACTTACAACCACTACTAAAAACACAAGATGTACAAGACGGTGTGATGGCCATGCTACAACGTCGCGCAGCCAATTTTCAGGGCAAATAACCCTTTATTTAAACTGAATAAACCCTTTACGTCCTGCCTATCAAGAGAAAAATTATGTCAACGGATTTAGAACCAGCAGCGCAAGAAATACATAGTACACCCGTGAGTTTCCCTGCAACCGATGGTTATACGCTTTCAGGCGTTGAATATCGGCCTAATACTGCCGCTAAGGCCAATATTATTATTTCAAGTGCGACAGGTGTACCTCAACAATTTTACCGTCGTTTTGCCGAGTATGCCGCAGGACTCGGTTATCAAGTACTGACTTTTGATTATCGTGGTATAGGACGTTCTGCACCGTCAAAACTTAAAGGCTTTAAGATGTCTTATCTTGACTGGGGACGTTATGACCTTTCTGGTGCCATAGCTTATATGCAACAACACGGTCAGGAAACTTTTCTAGTGGGACACTCCTATGGCGGCCAAGCACTAGGACTTACCTCAAATCATGATCAGATACGTGCCATGTATTGTTTTGGCACTGGCGCAGGTTGGCATGGCTATATGCCCTTTAAAGAAAAAATGAAAGTTCATGTGATGTGGAATATCGTTTTTCCGCCGATGGTTGCCATCAAAGGGTATTTGCCTTGGAGCAAACTCAATATGGGCGCTGACCTTCCTGTCGATGTCTATAAACAATGGCGCCGTTGGTGTAAAAACCCAACCTATTTCTTTGCCGACCCTGAGCTGAGTGAGCTATCTCAACAATATGCTGCAGTTCAAACGCCGATTTATGCGGTCGCTGCACTTGATGATGACTGGGCATTACCTAATTCACGACATGCTTTTATGCAACATTATGCGCAAGCATCAATGCACTATATCAATATTGAAGCGCAAGATTATGGTCTAAAACAGATTGGTCATATGGGATATTTCCGCAAAGGTGCTGAACTCTTATGGCAGGAAGTGATTGGAAGGTTTGATGAACTATTAGTCGCCTAGACCAATTTACTTCATACACATCACATTGATTTATTCGGATAGAGAGATACATGCGTCCACGGAAAAATACCTCAGAACATCTATTACTACAGTCAGCACACGCCTTTAAACGCTATGGCTATATAGGCTGCAGTATGGGGAAATTGGCTGAAGCCTGTGGACTCTCAAAAGCTGCGTTTTATTATGACTATCCGAATAAAGACGCTTTACTGATGGAAATTTTAAACCTGACGCATATAAAGTTACAACACAGTATTTTTCAGCAATTACAGCAAACTACTAAATCCCCTCAACAGGCTTTCTCGCACATCCATCAACTCGCCATCCAGTTTTTTAGCCAAGGTGGATTAGGTTGTTTAGTCGGGATATTAAGTATGGAACGGCAACATTTGCCTACCGAGATTTTTGCAAAATTGCAGTCCATCTTTCACGAGTGGCAACTCGCCTTTGAAGTGTTTTTTAAGCGATGCATGACCATCGAACACGCCGCTCAACTTGCCAAAGTCAGCTTGGCGGATTATGAAGGCGCTATTTTAATGGCCCGAATAACCGATGATTTGAGTTATCTCGATTTAGTCCAAGATCGCATTTTGCTTCAACTTGCGGAGTCTTGATAGCGATATTCAATTTTATGTTCTTCGCCAAAACGGTCGACATGTGTATAAAACTCACCGTATCGGCCTAAATAATACTCGAGTGATTGATTGTAAAAATTCCAATAAATCGACCATTCATTCAAATCTAATTGGCGAATTTGAGTTTTACAATTCACTGGCATGCGACGTAAAAAGACTTCTTGTAACTGCTCGGCTGCCTGTAGCGAATCTAATTTGTATTGTTGTTGAAAGAAAATTTCCGCAATATCATCAAAAAGTTGCTGTTCATATTCATCAACTTCAATGACCTGATCGACTTGGCGTATAGCATCATCATTCGATGCTAAAGAGATACTGTTAGATTTTTCTGGTGCTTGGTAGCGCGTATATTTTTGACGATATTTTTCTGTTTTTAGGATTTTTTTGACCACAATGCCCGCTGCAGACAACGCGATCAGAATACATATCACAATGAGAAAATTAACCATAATAACAACCTACTGCCGATGACGCGCATGCACATCTTGAATCATCGAATATTTTTATGGACTAATATAACGCACGATAACGTTTAAAATTCATACAAAATTATTTTAAAGCTGAAATTTGGCCTATTTTCTTTGCTAATTTATTTCAAACTATTACACCTGCTGAAATCATTGAGTATGTATACATTTCTAAAAGATCTATTATTACTTTAAAAACAGTATAGTTAGATGCATTTATGTGGTTATTTATCCATATTTAATGATTAATTTATAAATATACATTTGTAAATTTTGCAACAATTTTGAAATAAAAACCCAACCCAACGGCGCAATGGCAGCAAAAAAACATAAAACGCAACAATAAGCCTCTTTAAGCACAGGGCGATATCTTCTGAAATGGCAGGCTGTTGGAGTTTTTTTATAAAAAGAAAAAATTATGATACGCGAAGCACAAATCCAGGACATACCCGAAATTATTAACGTGATTCACAACAGCATTCGTTCATGTATCCAGGACCATCAACGTAATGAAAGTGTGATTCAAACTTGGCTTGAGGAGGCAAATCAATCAAATATCTTAATGTGGATGCTTTACAACGATAGTTGGGTCTACGTCAGTGACAATCGAGTGGTCGGCTTTATTTTAGTCAGTGATCAGGGACAAATTTTACTGAACTATATTTGCCCTGAACGTCAGTACCAAGGCATTGGTAAGGCGTTATTATTAAACATGATGCACTGTGTCCGGAAAAAGAATATTACCGAGATCAGTCTAGAAAGTACCCATACGGCACTCGCCTTTTACCAAAAATATGGCTTTGTCACACATCAGGATTTTGAGCCTGCTGATGTTCCGCTCAAATTGGTTAAACAGCTCTGTTAGTAGAGAGATAAAGTTCATAGAAGGATAGATTTTCAAACAGCATGAATTTGAGAGATGAATTTAAATGAGTATTGGCAATGGTACTAACAATAGCACCGCAAAGTTTTCACCGTTTACAACGGAGTATCAAGGCTTAAGTTGATCGCGTCCTGCCTGTTTGGCCATATATAAATAATGGTCTGCATGCTTCATTAAGGCTTCGATACTGTCGAAGTCATTCTGCTTATCCATCCATGCCATCCCCAAACTCAGTGTGACGTAATTTTTGTCATCACCCCGATTAACATGTTCAAGCTGTTCATTACGCATGGCTTCGAGTACCAATTGTAATTGCTCTTGGGCAATCGCATACGGAACATCATGCATCAATATGGCAAACTCCTCTCCCCCGTAGCGAGCCACATAGGCTGAACTTGGCAGAGTGTTTTGCATGGTTTTCACGATCTGCTGTAACACCTCATCGCCTTTGAGATGTCCATAGTGGTCATTATAATTTTTAAAATAATCGACATCTAACATGGCAAAGACCAATGTTCGATGGCTATGAAAACGGACCTCCGAATATAAGCGTTGAATTTCAGCATTCAGTGCACGGCGGTTGAATGCCCCCGTTAAGGCATCAATACGAATTTGTAGCTCTAATTTTTTATTCAGCTCATGGAGCTGTAAGGTGCGCTCTTTGACTTTCTGATCGAGTGAACTGTTTAGCTCAAGCAAACTATTATTCAACTGTTCCGTATGCATCGACTGCTGTGCATAATGGTGCGATTGCTGAAACATGATCAACAAGGCATACAAACTGGTTGAAATGAACGATAAATTGACTGAATCAATCAAATTCATCATCAGCAAAAAGTCGTTTAAAAAGGTAATGCACAGGAAAATAACCGCGATTAAATTTAATTTTGAATACGGTTCTTTCTTTTTCAGTGTTAGGTAAAAACCATAAGCAAAATTACTTAGAACAACGATCACATAGGCAAAACTGTAAGTTGCCAAAGGTTGAAAAATTTCAGGCGTCGAAACAAAAGTCACTGAAATATTCAACGACAACAGCAAAATCGCGATCTGATAATTTAAGGTAAATAAATAGCGACGACTGAGCAAGTGGATATAACTTAAAAAGAAAATCGATGCCAAATAGGTAAATAAGTATTCTAATCGCGTGCCCCACAACCAATTGATATCGGTAAAAGTGGTATAGGCATAAGGTGCTGAAAATAAATTATGGAGTGCTAAAAAGACAATAAATAAGCCAAACACCAAGTTACTTCGGCTATTGCGACCGCGTAAACCTCGGAAAACAGAAAATAGAATCGTAAATAATCCAACACCCAATACAGCTCCCGATACCATCCCAATACTCATCATTTGTCGTTGGAACTGGCGGTTTACCGTCTTGGCAATACCAATGCGCATTGGGTTTTCAAAACCGCCATGCATACTGTTAAAACTCGAAGCTTGAATGGTTAAGGTGAAATATTCATCTTGAGCGACGAAATAGGCAATTCGCGGCGCATTTTCCGTTTTTTGTTCTGCTTCAGTTTGTCCCACTTCACCCAAACGGACGATCACATCACCATTTAAAAATACCCGATACGCACCGTACTGATTTGGAATCAATATTGCGATACGACGGCCAATAAATTGTTTGGGGATTTGGAAATGTCCAGTAAATGTCCCAAAGCCTTTACTATCCCCTGTGATGTCTTTAAATGATACGGGAAGATAGACCGTTTGACCGACCAGAACTGAACTTGGAGAAGTTAAAAATTGATTTGGATAAAACAACCATTTGCCTTGCAATAGGCTACTGGTATCTTCTGTGAAGTAGATTTGGTTAACTTCGTTTTGATGCTTTAAATAAAATGATTTAGGCGCAGTTTCATACTGTGCTTGAACAGTCGATACAGTGAATGCCAATGTAAAAATAATAAAGGTAAAAACCCAGAACAATCTGGTACAAGGCAACTGTAAATACAATGGCTTTGATTCCTGCGTTTATACTCGAGTAATTATTCTAATCTACGGTAAAAGACAAAAATAACAACATCTATTTTATCCAATTGATCAATAACGTCCATGTCATTGATCTAAAACTATTGATCTATTAATCGCGAGTTTTTACGTCATACAATTCAATCTCAAAAATAAGATTTGAATTGGCAGGAATTACATTACCCATTTTACGCTCACCATAAGCCAAATGTGATGGTACGATTAACTTACGTTTACCACCGACTTTCATCCCCATGATGCCCTGATCCCAACCTTTAATTACACGGCCTGTACCAATCACCGTTTCAAAATAATTACCACGATCCAATGATGAATCAAATTTAGTACCATCTTCTAACCAACCAGTATAGTGAGTTGTAATCAAAGCACCTTTAACCGCCACTTTACCTTCGCCTACCACTAAGTCAATAATTTCTAATTCCGTGCTCATGCTCTCAACCTCAAATGCCGCAATCAAAATAAAGCCCTATTATAAACAGAATCAGTCTGAACATGATGCCCTTGAATGCGTTAGAACTTACCGATTCAAAGTTGAGAACACAATGATTTAGATCAGCATGCAAATAAACATTTACTAGTAAAGCTCACATGTCTTGAAACATTTAGGAGTATTCCGTTATCACTAAGATGCATTGGTAAGAAACGAATAAAAAATTTAAAGCGCTCTAAAAGTTTGAACGTTCATTGAATGAAGACGTTTATGCGGTAAAAACAACGCTATTTACAATGATAATAAAGAGGATTCATCCATGAGCATTACATAAATTGAGGCCTGGAAATTTTCCCGAATTAAATTTTTATTTTGGTTTTAGATTGACTGAGTTTCAAATCAACTTTTAAATTAACAGAATTGTATTAGCTGAAAAATAGTTATAGCAACAAGGATGCAAGCCTGAACTCACATCCATCGTGATGAGTTAAATCACATCAAATGCTTATTGCAATTGTGTCCATTCAATCACCGCTTGAGCTTTATCACCAATCAAAGTCCATTCGCCATCCATCACATTTAATTGTAAAGACATGGTTCGTTCGCATAACTCTTGAATGGCAGCTGTACTCGCTTCAGATAATTGCCAAATTTCAACATTCTTCAGGGTTTTCAGTTTGCTGTTGCGTTTGTACCATTCGTCTACTGAAGAACCATAGCTAATCACAGCAACGTGTGGGCAACGTGCACTGGCTTTTTTGACTTTGTCTTCGTCAGGGCAACCGACTTCAATCCATTTCACCAATTGACCTGTTAAATCTTTTTCCCACAGCGCTGGTTCGTCTGTTTCGAAAAGATCTTTGGTAAATTCTAATGCTTCATCTGCATAGCGTGCATATGCCAAGACACGTACCATCAAACGTTCAATCGTTTCAGAAGGATGCAAAGCCATCGTCAATTGATAATCACCATATTGGTGTACATCCATATTGGCAATGTTCAAATCTGCTTTATAAATTGTAGCTTTTAGCGCCATGGTAAAGTCCTCAAATTTGGCGCCTAGCATATAAGATTTAGCAAGCTTTTGCTGCGCTGATTTACTTATTTCTCAGCTTTCTCGGCATCGATACGACACTGCATTAAGCGATCTTCAAATTCGAGCCATTCACGTTCAGTTTGGTAAATAATTTCGACACGATTATCGATACTTTCCTCGCTCGACTGATAATTAAACTGATCGGGATTAAAGTTAAAGGTTTTCCAACCTTGGTCTGTCTGAAAAATACCTTTGATCCGTAGCCAATCTTGCTGCTCACAGAGTAAATCTAACAACTCAAAAAAGTCGAAGGTCCATCGTTTTGGGAGTTTCCAACCTGCGACACTATAGCCCTGAGCGGATTCAACATAATGATAAGGCAACTGTTTAATTTCTGTGGGCACATCGACCAGCATTTGCTTTTGTATCGCCAATAAAGGCTGAATTTTACGCGGACTTCCCACATAGGCGAGATCAATATTTGCCAGTTTTAAATCACCTTTTACAACATTGATCCATTGCTGCTGATACGGTAAATATGCTTGTTTGAGTCGTTCCAAACCAGCTTGATCGGCATCACTCATACAATCGACATGAGACACCACAACGATTTGTGCCACTTTGAGTTGATCGGCATACAGGTTTTGTGACGTCCAATCTTGATCATGTAAGCGTGAGCCATCGACCACGGTCACCAATGCTCGCATGGCTAAATGCGGATGCCAATGTGGCTCGGTCAATTGCTCCAAAAGTTGTCCCGGATGCCCTAAACCTGTCGGCTCAATAAACAGTCGGTCGGGTTTCACCTCTGACAATAATCGTGACAACGCAATTTGCATCGGCAGTTGACTGCTACAACATAGACAACCACCCAATAATTCCTTGACCGCAAAGCCCTGATCTTGCGGCAACATCTGTTGATCGACCCCGATTTGTCCAAACTCGTTCATCAGTACGGCCCAAGTTTCGCCCGCTGGCTTTTGCTTCAATAACTGCTGTAAAACTGTGGTTTTACCCGCACCTAAAAAGCCAGAAATAATATGAACAGGAATCGCACCGTGGGTAGAAACTAATTTCAAAAGTGAGTCACTCAAATAAATAGCCAATGATTAATGGCCTTTACCATAATGATTTCAAAAAAATGCTGCAAGCTTAGTGTTCATTTCTCTGTCTTCATTTTTCTAAAGCATAGATCAGCCTAGTATCCGAGGCATTGAATGATGATCTGGCTGTTAAACAGCCTGTTATTCCATTTGCATGAATGCATGACATATCTGGTCACACTTTATTGGCAAAGTTAACCCTTATATTAAAAAAAATGGTCATATCGAAAAGAATCCTTACATTTGGATTTTATCGAAATTTCTGGATTCTGCTTATTTAGGACATCGATGTAATCATCATGTAAACAATGAATGAATCATAAAGTCGATTTGGTCATTTTTTCTTGCAAAGTTAAATGAAGATTCCGATATTTTTTTTACATTTAAAACACAGGATGGACGGTTATGTATTCATCCAGTTAACCAGTCTGTTTCACTTTGTTGCTCGCATTGATCACTCGGTTTTCTCGATTTAGCATGAGCTCTCTCCTGATGGACGTGATGATCTTTTCAGGACTTACTAAAATATATAAGGATGCTCAAAATGAAATTAACTCAAATTTTACTTGCTTCTACTCTAGCTGCTGCAGCTGCAACAAGTTTTGCTGCGAGCAAAGATAAACAAGAAGCGCCTGAACAAGAAAAAGTCGTGGTTAGCACTCAAGAACAGCCAGCGACTGAAACAACTGCTGCTGAAGGTACTGCTGCTCAACCTGCTTCAGAAGCAAATGCTGAAGGTTCTGCACCAGCTCAACCTGCTCAGTAATAGACGGATAGCGTACTCCACACGCTAAATTCATTTAGTCTGCTGCTCAACATTTATCCCTCACTAATAAAATGTTGTGCTAAATGAATTAAAGTCGCCGGATCATTGAAAAATGGTTCGGCTTTTTTATGCTCAAAGCCACTGATTAATAGATTTTAATGATCGATAAATCATTCAAAATGATTGATGATTTTCATATAAATAAATATATATCATCCACTTAAAATAAAACCCTGCAAAAAACACGACAATTCGATTCATCGTTTCGACTTATGCCTAGCTTGTTGAAAGTCTCTGTTTAGAACTTAATAGTGGCATATGTGAAGTGATTGGATGTTTACGCATGAGCAATAAAGCAAATTACACAACGGAAGTTGCCATTCTGGGCGCAGGTCCTGTCGGCTTAACCATTGCAAACTACTTAAGTAAGCAAGGCGTCAATGTCACTGTGATTGAACAACTGGACAGCCTGATTGACTACCCACGTGCGATTGGTATTGATGATGAATCATTACGTACCATCCAATCATTAGGTTTAGTGGATCAAGTATTACCACATACAACACCGAACCACGCGATGCGTTTCTTAACCCCTAAAGGTCGTTGTTTCGCTGACATTCAACCGCTCACTCGTGAATTTGGTTTCTCACGTCGTAATGCCTTTATTCAACCGCAAGTCGATAATGTACTACTACAAGGTTTAAAACAGTACGAAACCACAAATGTTTTATTCTCTCGTCAATTGTCTGATTTTAGCCAAGATGCCAATGGTGTAACGCTCAATATTCAAAATAAAGACGGTGAAGCTGAAAAAATTCAAGCGCAGTATTTGATTGCTTGTGATGGTGGTAACTCAGTGGTCCGTCGTACCCTCAACATCGGCTTCGATGGTAAAACTGCACCGAACCAATGGATCGTGATCGACATCAATAATGACCCACTTGCAACGCCACACATTTACCTATGCTGTGACCCTGTGCGTCCTTATGTATCTGCTGCGCTTCCACACGGTATTCGTCGTTTCGAATTTATGGTGATGCCTGGGGAGACTCAAGAAGAATTAAGCAAACCTGAAAACATTGCCAAACTTTTGTCGAAAGTACTTCCAACGACCGATGGTATTGAAGTGATTCGTCAGCGTGTTTATACCCACAATGCGCGTATTGCAGATAAATTCCGTGTAGACCGTATTTTACTTGCAGGTGATGCTGCGCACATCATGCCAGTATGGCAAGGTCAAGGGTATAACAGTGGTATGCGTGATGCATTCAACCTTGCGTGGAAAGTTGCAATGGTTGTACAAGGTAAAGCTGGCCCTGCACTTTTAGATACGTACCAAGTTGAACGTAAAGATCATGCAAAAGCGATGATTGATCTTTCTGTAATGGCGGGTCATGTCCTTGCTCCACCGAAAAAATGGCAAGGTTTCGTCCGTGATGGTATTGCCTATGCACTCAATTACATCAAACCGATCAAGCAATATCTATTGGAAATGCGCTTCAAGCCAATGCCGAAGTACAACGACGGTGCATTGATCAATAACGGTGTTAAAGACTCACCTGTAGGTAAAATGTTCATTCAGCCACATGTTCAACTTGAATCTGGCGAAAAAGTCCTACTTGATGAAGTCATCGGTAACGACTTTGCAATCATTGCTTGGGGCGTCGATCCGAAATGGGGTCTGTCAGATGCGACCATGAAAAAATGGCAAAAATTGGGCGTTAAATTTATCCAAGTATTGCCTGCTGTTCAGCTTAGCAATGAAAATCGCACCAAGTACGACAATGTGATTACGATTGGTGATATTGGTACCGATATTCGTGGTTGGTTTGGTAAAACCACTGAATCTGTTACGATTCTTCGCCCAGACCGTTTTGTTGCAGCGATTGCAATTCCACAAACTTTAGACAGCGTGAGCCAACAATTGTTTGCAAAATTGCATGCTTAATAATCTAAATAGATCTGCAAGAATTAAAAATCACCATGCATAAAGCATGGTGATTTTTTCTATAATCACTATAAACATCGCATGCTATAATCGTTCAATACATAATTATAAGCTTCGCAAAATGCAAAAAAGATTTCAGAAATTATTCATTTATAGTTTGTTGGGCTTTATTTTTATCTGTTCACTCATTTTCGTAGAGATACATCATTTTCATGCCAATAGTTGGTTAGCTATTTTCGTTTTTTGCCTCTGTTTTCTTATTTCTTTGAATTGCTATTTATTACGCTTAGAAAAAGATGTGAACAAAAACGAAGAATCTAATTTTTTGTCCTTCCATTTATACATTTCATTTTTTTATGCAGTCATTGCCAGCTTTTTTCTCACCACAGTGATTCTTGCTTTATTTGCATTACAAACTCAATATTTTGGTCAAGATAAAAATATCATTCTAAAAGGCCAAGTCTATTCACCCACATTTACACTAGAAAAGAAGCCCTGCCGAACTCGCCTTAAATTTCCCGAAAGTGGTTGGTCTACCTTCGCCTATCTCTGTCTAGATACCAAGAAACACAACTTTTATGGTTATTACAAACTCCATTTGAAAACCAGTTTCGCCGGGTCTACGATTCAGGATTATGATTGGATTAATGATCAATTAACATATCAGCAGCATCGTGCCTTAGATATGGATCCACATCAAAAAAGACTGCTTGAAATATATGCCAAACTTGAAAGAGATTTAGGCCCACCTCTATCTGATGATGAAGCCGATGATTTTTTAAATAGACCCAACAACGATTGAGTCTATTTAATTTAGCGCAATATATGCCATACATTATCTAGGCAATAATTAAAATCGCTTTATCATCTTAGTGATTGATATTTAAAACTCTTTCTTTGTAGTTCTCAAAGAAAGAGTTATATGAATAGACATATAGCAATACCACGTTCAGCCAACAATCAAATAAGCATCCAAGTTAAACCGACTGAAACCAATGCACATCTTTTACCGATTCACGTTGCTGAATCTGCTGAATAAAAGGTTTAAATTCCTCTAAATATGGCAATATTTTGAATGAAATGGCATACACCATCCAATAAGCCAAATATAAATCTGCTGCGCTAATTTTATCCCCCAACAGATATGGCTGGGCCTGCGCAAGCCCTGTTTTAATAAAATCTAAAAGTATTTTTTCATTACCAAAACTCAAACTGCCACGTTTCTCATCCATCAACTCAGTGCTAATGCCGACATTTTTCATGTCCATGTATTCAGTCAGCGGACCATGACAGAAAAACATCCATTTCAAATATTCACCACGTTTGGGATCATCCAAGGCGGGTGCCAAACCTTTGTCACTGAATTTATCGGCTAAATAACTAAAGATGGCTGCGGTCTCACTGATCACGACAATACCATCGACCAAGCAGGGAACTTTGCCCATGGGATTAATCTTGAGATATGCCGCTTGGTGCATCTCTTCATATGGCACTTCAATAATCTCAACTTCTGACTCGATGTCTAATTCTTTCAATAAAGGCAGAATAGTATTACTGCGTGAGCGTGGATTGCTGTAGAGTTTCATTGTTGGGTTCATTGTAGATATCCTTATTTTCATCCTTGTTGTTCTATCTATGACTATACGCGGCTTTATGTAGAATTATGTTGCGTTCATCCCTGCTTTAAACACTTTCCGATACAATACGCCCGACTAATAATTACGCTAAATTTGAATTTATATTTAAAGCAAAAAATATTTACCCAGACTTTCTGATAATCAAACAATTGAGTTCTACATCGATGAAAAATAAATATTTAATTGTCATGTTAACGGTGATTTTAATTTCAGGCTGTTCCAAGAAAACCGAAGAAATGGCAACTGAAGCCAGCGCAGATGCACAACCTGCTCAAGTCAGTACACAGCAAGATCAAGCAGCGGAAAGCACTTCCAATGAGCCGTCTACCACGCCTGCAACAACACAAAAACCTGAAACTATTTTAAATGAGCAGGTCAACCCAGCCGAAGCCTCTCGTAAAATGGTTCGAGAAGCCAATGTCAGTTTTGAGTCGAAAGATGTGGTTAAAACGGCCTTAGAAATTGAAAAACTCACGCTAAGTTTAGGTGGCTTTATTGAACAGAAAAATATCGACTTTGTGGTGCAAGAGAGTCAATCCTACCCGATTGCTGACGGCAAAATTAAAATCTTTGAAAAAATAAATCCGCAAGCGGAAATGATCATTCGTGTGCCAAGTGAAAAAGCTGCACATTTCGTCAATCAACTGTTGCCGCTTATGCATTTTTTGAACCGTCAGCAATATTCGGCAAAACGCTATGAGCTAAAACTACTCGAAGAAAAAATGTCACAAACACAGGTCGTGCCCGACCATGTTGCAACTGCGCAAGTCAATGAAATCTCACGACTGACCCGCTTAGAAGTTCAAGATCGTGTCCGCTATAGCACGATTGTGATTGGATTTATTCAACCTGCCACTGTCCGTGAACATATCGATATTAACCTTGATGCTGTTGCGCAATTAAATGGCGATAGTTTCTGGCAAAGAGCATGGTACGGTATACAAAAAGGGTGGCAATTTGTGTTGAACCTACTGGTTATTCTCATTACGATTTGGCCACTCTATCTGATTATTTTTATCGGTTTGATTGCCTACCGCGTGATGAAACCCTATTTACAAAAATGGTTTAAATAAATCAGAGCGATAAAGGCAACTTATCATTGAGTCTTTGATTAAAAATACGATAAATAAAAAATCCCGAAGCGCTTAATTCAGGATTTTTTTATTTAAATCTTAGGGCAATATTTAAAGGCTTAGAAAAAGCCCATATAGAACTGCTCTTTTAAGACTTTTAAAATCAATTCGATTGCATCATTTTTACGATCTTTTCGATAGCTCGCATACAAACCAATGGTCGGCAAAGGTTCAACGGTACTTTTAACCAATATTTTATCACCGAGCAATGGAATGACATAAGACGGCACCAAACTCCACCCCACACCCATACCGACCAAATTGACATTTAACAAAATATTGGTCGAATGCTGTACCAAGTTCACATTCAGTTTATTTTGCTTAAAGAAATCTTGAATAATTCGGTATAGCTCAGGTGATGAATGTTCATCACTAATAATAAAATCCTGATTATTCATGTTTTTAATGCTGATATGCCGCTGTTCTGCAACAGGCGAATTTTTCGGTACAATCAGCGCCAAAGGCTCAGTAAAGATCTGAACAGATTCTATATCAGGGCTTTCTTCGACATAACGGGTAAAGGCAATATCAATCTCTCCTTTACGCACTGCACTGATTTGATCGACATCCATTAAACTATGAAAATGAATTTTCAACTCAGGAAACTGAACTCGAATATTTGGCATGATATAAGGAAAGACCTTCATTTCAGCCACAGGAACAAAGCCGATATTCAGTTGTTCTTTACTGAGCTGCGCAATTTGACGCGCATCTATCATGGCTTTTTCAGCATGCTCTAAACTCAAACGCGCTTCTTTTAAAAAGGCCTGACCTTCTGCAGTCAGCTCAACTTTTCGGTTGGTTCGCATCAATAATTGCACCCCAACTTCCTGTTCTAGGTCTTTAATTTGCTGACTTAAAGAAGGTTGCACAGTACACATTCGCTGCGCAGCCTTGGTAAAATTTAGCTCTTCGGCAACCGCAACAAAATATCGTAGATGTCGTAATTCCATTATTCAGCTCCTAAAGCACTGCGTTTAAATTGGTTTGCCACGAATAGACGATACATCCACAAAGTGAACAGCACCATCACTGCACAAAATAAATAGGTTGCCTGAAATCCAAAGTATGCAATCAGCACACCCATAATGACCGAACCGACAGCAAGGCCAATATCAAACAAGGCAAAAAAGGTGGATATTGCATGTCCCATTCGGGCTTTTTCTACCGTTTGAATCGCGACCGTTTGCAGGCATGGGAAAACTGAACCGTAGCCGATGCCCATAAAAACGGCCGATATCCAAAGCAGCCATTGATTCGTGAGAAAACTAACAATCACCAAACCAATGGCAAAGCAAATAAAGGATGGATAGATGACTGCACTCGGGCCTTTGCGATCATAAACTTTGCCAACCCAAGGACGGACGATCAACATCGACACAGCAAAGACAATAAAAAAGATACTGGTATAAGCGAGTAAATGCTTCAACTCTGCATAAGCGGTGATAAAACTCATCACACTCGAATATGCAAACGCAGTTAGTAGTGCCACAAAACTGATGGCAAGTACTCGTGTTTCAATCACATCACGCCATTGGATGGCTGCGGATTGGCTCGCTTGATCACTTGATTTATGCTGTACGTATTCTTGTATTTGAACTAACCACGTAAAAATATAGCCCACTGCAACCAATAAGGCTAATACTGCAAATAAGGTACTAAAACTGCTGAATTGAATCATACTCAGCGCTAAAAATGGCCCGATCACCACGCCTAAGTTGGTCGACATGACAAAGTAGCCCATGCCTTCGCCCTTTCGATGATCTGGGATGTAATCATTTACGATGGGAACATTGACCGTGGTTAATATACTGAACCAAAAACCATGTAAAAAACGAATGACCAACAACGACCACATGCTGTCAATCCACAAATAACTCAGCGCAAAAACGACAAAAATAAAGCCTGAAATACGTACAGAATTGGCTTTACCAAAACGCTCAATGATCATGCCGGAAAAGGGACGAATCGCAATGGATGACACCAAAAACAGCGTTAAAGCCATACCCGCTTGCTGAATCGAACCACCCAATTCTTTCATAATATAAATGGGTAATATGGTCAGCAGCGCAAAGTAATAGCTAAATAAAAACAAGTTATTACACAGACAAAAAACAAAAGACTTGTTCCATAACGATGCCTGATGTTGAGTAGTCATGAGGTCATTGCCTCGCTGCTACGCGTGGCTTGGGACTGCGTAAAAATCGGGTTTAGCGCCAACTGCACCAGTCGCTTGATATAGTCTTCATCTGGCTGAGTGTTAAAGAAAATGATCTGATAATGAATCGGGCCATACAACATATCCAACATGAGTTCGAAAGGATAATCCGCGCGAATTTCGCCTCGTTGAATGGCCAATTGGATCAGCTCACGTGTCGCTTCACGTCGAGGTAACAAATACTGTTTAAAAAACTCACCTGCTGCTTCACGATGCTCTGCCAAAACCACTAGCAATGCTCGACCCACGTGCTGATTTAAAGCCCGTGATAATTTGAGCAATTGTTGATTTAGATTGAACTCTAAACTTTGTGATAAATCGAGTTCAAACACCGAGGCGGTGTGCGCTTTAAAAGCATCGAAAACCAGATCGGACTTATGCTTCCACCAACGGTAAATCGTCGATTTTCCAACGCCTGCGCGAGCGGCAATATCTTCAATGGTCATGCTTCGATAATCACTTTCCGCCAAAGCATCTGTGACCGCTTGTAAGATACATTGCTTACGCCGAGAAGTTTTTTCAGTTTCACTCATAATTTAAAAACGAAACGCTACGTATCGTTTTATATTAAACAGTATTGGACTGAATGACTATCATTAACTGAGCTGTGAAGAATAAACTTTAGTCGCACACTCGGAATTCAAATCCCAACTGCACTCTCCAGACGAATTTCAGAATAAAAAAAAGATCGCCAAAGCGATCTTTTCAAATATTCAGCCACCAAAGCGATTAGCTTTGTGTCGACTTTTTATAAATACTGCAAGAAGGATGATGATTTTCCTGTAAACGTGCCACTTTACGATGTTCCGCAGCTTCGAAACGACAACGTTTCCAGTCATTATCTAGATTCAATGCCGGAATTTGTTTCGGTTTACCTTGATCATCAACTGCGACCATTGTGAAATAGCAACTATTGGTATGACGCACTGTACGTTTTTGAATGTTCTGCGCTTCAACACGAATACCAATTTCCATAGAAGTACGACCTACATGGTTCACACTTGCAAGGAAAGTCACTAACTCACCCACGTGAATTGGTTCTTTAAAATTTACTTTATCAACTGATAGTGTCACCACGTAGCTACCAGAATAGCGACTTGCACAAGCATACGCGACTTGGTCTAACAATTTTAGAATCGTTCCACCATGCACATTACCCGAAAAATTCGCCATGTCAGGAGTCATTAAAACTGACATCGATAATTCTGACTGGTCGTCTAGTGCATTCGCAATTTGATCTAATGGGGACATCTTGTTTCTCTAGACTCGTGATATAACAATGATTAATGTGATTATTATATAGATTTTAATCAAGATTAAATGTTCAAATCGGCAAAAAAACCATCATTATTATTTATAGTGATCATACCATCATTCAGTAAAATATATATCGATAACGATATACACCCGATAAACAAGTATTTATCGCGCTATCTATCAATTTTTTAATCCAAGCTATGCTGTGTTTTATATTTAAAACATATTCATTAAAACGCGTTGCTCCATCGATTCAACATAGCACGGCATTAAACTTAATCTTCTAAGACTTTTAACATCTCGAAAGATACGTTGTCATAGCTGGTTTTTTGTCCACCATCATTGGTACTTTCTAGCGTGTAAGAATTATCTACATGCACATGAGTGACAATAAACACGCTCTCTTCCATCATCGCAAGCTTTACTTTTTGTCCTACATCAAGCGTTTTCATCTACAGCCACCTTTAAAATATTTATTGGTTTTAAGTATTAATAACCTGATGATATTCTAAACACTTCAACAGTATTGGTAAACGTAAGCACATGAATAAAAACGCTAATATAGGTATATACTCTTAAAATCTACGTAAAACCAATTAATATGATTTTCTTAATTAATTTCAAATAATTAACTGTATATTTTCTTATTATTACGATTTTTATATTTGGCAAATCTTTTGATTAAGACCTAAAACCAATCATTACCCAATATATTAATGATTACTGGATGCTATAGAGCATGGGAAAAGCTGAGAACAAAAATTAAAATGCTTTGCTGAAATAAAAAATGCACCCTATTACGTGAACAGGATGCGTTTAAATTTGCGAATCGTACCAACCTAGTCTTTGGCTGCTAAATAAGGAATATGATGTCCCTTGCTATATTGATGTTCAGCATAAACCCGAGAAATCTCTCCAAGTTTTTCTAAGGTTGCCTCTTCACCTGCAAGCATCGTCGCTTCACGACCTTTTACATCAAATATATGTGCTTTTTCACGTAAATCAGGTTGAATCACAATGTCTGCTCGCTTGAGTTCTTCTTGAGCTAAACGATTTTGCATAATATTGATATTTTGGTTAAACAAGCCCCAAACATTCGACGTTTCGGTATGAATCGGTCGTGCCAAAATATCCACCGCAATAATAATATCCGCCCCTAAATCGCGTGCAACGTCCACAGGAACAGGGCTGACCAAGCCACCATCGACATATTCTGTGTCTTCAATAATCGTTGGAATAAACATGCTCGGAATCGACACCGAAGCACGAACAGCCTGCCCCGTATTGCCATAGTTGAACACGACTTTTTTGCCATCCTTTAACTCGGTTGCCACAACATACATTGGGGTTTTTAGCAACTCTAAAGGCACGTCATCAACTTGCTCATTGATATAATCTTCAACTTTTTTACCGTCAAAAAAGCCTTTTTTGTCCAAACGTATTTCTCGAACATCATTGGCTTTCATATTCAAAGCGATATCTCTTAACTCATTGGCACTTTTACCTGATGCATAGATTGAACCCACAATACTGCCCGCACTGGTTCCGACAATAAAATCAGGGTGTATTCCCTGCTGTTCAAGTATCTGAATGGCGCCAATGTGCGCATAACCACGTGCCCCACCACTCCCTAAAACCAAAGCAACAATCGGACGCTTTTCCTGCTTTTTCACTTTTTTAAAGTCAATGCGGTTATTCGCCACTTGAGCAGGTGCTGCGGTATAAGTCCGAATTTGTGAGGTTGTTTCAGCGCTGACCGTTTTTGAGCCCACACTTTGACAACCCACAAGGCTGATTGCGAATGCAGTCATCAAAACAGTTATGCTTTTCATTGAGAGATATTCCAAATGCAACTCGAGATTTGAAGAGAAAAAGTAGTCTAATCAGTCCGCATTCACGTCACTGTTATTATTCGTTAATGCCTCTGACCGATGCACATTATATTGACATACAACCTAGAAAGTCATTGGCTGTCAAAATTTCAATGTCTAGCAGAATTTCCACATCAGGATTTAAGCTCTTATCTAGCAAAAAAAGCCCCGACAACGGAGCTTTTTAAAGTTAATTTTTGACTTTACCAAATATCGGAATTAACACGATCCTTATATTTTGGATGTTCATCCATCTTAAACACTGGCTCTTTTACACCACGTTTTAACTGTGAGGTGTAGTCTTTCATCAACATCAATAAGAATGGAGTCAGCAATAAAATCGCAAAAAGGTTAATACTCGCCATCACGCCCATGAAGAGATCCGCTAAGTTCCAAATCAGAGGCACACTCATGATTGAACCAAAGTACACCATCATGAGGACGAATACGCGGAATACAAACATGACCTTAGGATTGTTATTGATAAACTGCACATTACCTTCAGCATAAGCATAGTTACCGATTACTGAAGAATAAGCGAATAAGAACAAGATAATAGCAAGGAAGTCATCTCCCCATGCGCCAATCTGGCTTTCAAGCGCCATTTGCGTCAAAGCAACGCCTTCAAAGCCTGCATTTTCATACAAGCCAGATGCCAAAATAATGATCGCCGTACAAGTACACACCACAAATGTATCGACAAATACACCGAGCATCTGAACCAGGCCTTGATTGACCGGGTGTTTAACATCTGATGCTGCCGCAGCATTGGGTGCAGAACCCATACCGGCTTCATTGGAGAATAAACCACGTTTAATCCCTTGCATCATTGCCATAGAAACCATGGCACCGAAAAAACCACCTGCTGCTGCATCAAATTCAAAGGCTTTACTGAAAATTAACTGGAAAATATCTGGGAGAATCGCAAAGTTAGCAAATGCAACATAGAAAGCAACTGCGAGATAAAGCAACGCCATAAAGGGTACAAATCTTTCTGCAACTTTGGCGATTCGTTTAATCCCGCCAAAAATAATCAGCGCGGTAATAAACACCAAGAATAAGCCCACCCAAGAGATTTCGAAACCGAAACCACCTAAGTCTAAAATGATATTGGCTTTATCCCAGCCCCACGCATGTGAGGTCGCACCTGTAATCGCATTGGCTTGCACCGCATTAAAGACAAAACCGTAAGTTGAAATCAGCGCGATGGCAAAAACCACACCCAACCACTTTTGCTTCAAGCCTTGCGTGATGTAGTACGCTGGACCACCACGAAATTGCTGATTTTGCGTATCACGCACTTTAAAAAGCTGTGCAAGTGAAGATTCCACAAATGCTGAACTCATCCCTAAAAATGCGGTAAACCACATCCAGAACACCGCACCAGGCCCACCAATCGCAATCGCAATTGCAACACCTGCAACGTTACCTACACCGACACGACTGGCTAACCCTGTCACAAAGGCTTGGAATGGTGTAATCCCATGTTCATCATCGCCTTCTTTACGGCTAGATTTCATCACTTGAATACTATGAAAAAATAGACGAATCTGAACTGCGCCAGTGATTAAGGTATAGAAAATACCAACAGCCACTAAAAATACGACTAAGAAATCCCAAAGTGGATCATTAAAAACTTTGACCCAGCCCATGAGAGTTGCATTTAATTGTTCATCCATAATCAATACCTAAAATGCGAATACAAAAACAAAGGCTCTAATTTAGAGCCTTTGTAGAATTAAGCGAAAAATTTGAGAATTAACTGAATAACCGTCGCATTAATTAAGTCAACAAAGAATGCACCACATAGCGGTACAATTAAAAATGCCTTATGTGAAGGACCATACATATTGGTAATCGCTTGCATATTTGCCACTGCGGTAGGTGTTGCCCCCATACCAAAACCACAATGACCCGCCGCTAAAACCGCAGCATCATAATTTTTGCCCATTACACGGAAAGTGATAAACGCAGCATATAGTGCCATTGTTAATGTTTGGGCTCCCAAAATCACAACTAATGGTCCTGCAAGATCTGATAGCTGCCATAGTTTCAACGATAATAGTGCCATTGCTAAGTACAGTGATAATGAAGCATTACCAAATACATCGATAGCGCGGTCGAAAATTTGTACACGGAAAATACCTTCCAGTACATTTCGCAAAATTACACCACCAGCCAGTGCCCAAACAAATGTCGGTAATTCAAATACAGTACCTTTACTAAAATCGGTCATGAAGTCCGCAAATGCTAAACACCCTGCAAATAAACCTAATGTGGTAATCGCATTATCTGCTGTAATGAGACGAACTCGATGCGGATATTCAAACGGCACATATTCTGTTGAATTAATATCTGCTAGAGGAGTGTTATCACTTTTTTCAATTTGTTCATGAGTACGAGGCGTTGCAAGTTGATAGCGGTTAATTAATAGCTTAGCCAGTGGACCACCGATAATACCGCCAATAATCAAACCAAATGTCGCACTTGCCATACCTAAGGCTAATGCACCTTGAATGCCATGTTGAACTTCTAAAATTTCACCCCATGCGCCTGCAGTACCATGACCACCGGTAAGGGTAATAGAACCTGCAATCAAACCAATAAGAGGGTCAATACCTAGCACCGTCGCAAGACTGATACCTACGAGGTTCTGCACCATGATGAATGAAGCAACAGCGACGATAAAGATGACCAAGCCGATTCCGCCCTCTTTTAATTTGGCAAAGTTTGCACTTAAGCCAATAGAAGCGAAGAAAATCAGCATGAAACTCGTTTGTAATTCACTACTCGTTGTAATGCTATAGCCCCAAAGACTGTGTACTACTAAAGAAATAATCGCTGCAACTAAACCACCGGCAACAGGCTCTGGAATGTTATATCGGCCTAAAAAACCAATACGATTAACAAGAAACCGTCCCAACAAAAGCACAATTACCGCTGCGATTAAGGTATAAAACGCATTAAAACTAAATTCCATATAATTTGTCCAAAATTATTTGAATATTTTTAAAGCTCTTCTATCAGCATTAGCTGCCTTTATGGTCTGAAATACAACTACATTTTGTAATTTCAAATCAATAATGCAATTAAACGACTCAAGCTAAAGAGTTTGAAAAATATTCATCATCTGATTCAAATAAGTAAGTCTGAGCTTTAAAAATCAACTCAAAATGACTAACAAATCGCTAAAAGTTTTAAATTGAGAAACAGCCTCAAATGAAGCAAATTTAATGACAGAACATTGTGTATGTCTGTACTGTTTCGCACTATTTCTGAAAAGTCGCACATTATGCAGCCTGAACAATAAAATTTCAGTACTTTTTATTACAAAAAGTTAATTTTTCTATAATTTAAAGTTATATCCAATTGTTTTTATTTAAATGCATTCGTATTTTTTATCTATATAAAATATTAAACATTTAAGCGTGATCTATACACTGTACGTGGTTCAACGCCTGCCTTAACCAGTACGACATCATGACTCAGGCGATTTCGTGAATCCATCTACTTAGTACTGTGAGTTCATTTGCGTTGAAACATCCACCTTTTTAAACAAAAAAAGCCTGAACTGAGTCAGGCTTTTTTGATCGATTAGAATCGGAATTTGAGCTTAGAAGCTATATTTAGCCATTAAGCCAACGCGGTTATCTTTATATGTTTTCCCTGTAAACGCTTCACGTTTACCATTCACATATTCAACACCTAAATCAATTGGTTTCACTGGTGTATAAATCACATTTAACCAAGCTTGCTGTACTTCTTTGTTTGCAGAGTTATTTCCAACATCTTTAAATGCTTTTGCATAATCTGTATCTTCATCAGCAAATAATGCACCATAAGCTAAAGTTGAACGCAACTTTTCATTAAACTTATAGGTTGCACCGATTTGTACTGCGGTAAATTTATTCTGCTCAATATCCCCATTAGCATCAACAACATATGCGGTATTTGAGCCATATAAATAGTTGCTGTTCCCTTCTACATAAGATACATCACCATTAATTTTTAGCTGTTTCGTCACATCAAACGTTGTACCAGCTGCCAAACCCCACCCTAATTCATCATCATTACCGCCTTGAACTTTATGATGTTCCACAAGCGCACGTGCAGATGCATTCCCCTTACCATCCGCATAACCTTGAGTCACTTTGGCAGTTAAGTTTGGAAGGCGATACGTCGGATCTGCAGCAACAGTCCCTTTACTATCCCCTTCTTCCGCAGAAACAAATAATTGAGTATCTGGAGCTAATTTGTAGTTATAACGAACTTGAGGAATACGTGTAGTACCACCACCGACGTTTGTATTGAAATCAATCATTTCTGGTGCATGGCTAGACAAAAAGTTAGATGTCGTTTGACCAAATAACCAGTTATTAAAGGTTAAGTAACCGTGACGTAAGCGAAGTCCATCATTTGAACCACTTGCATCTGCAAAGTCGACTTCAATTTTACCGCCCACTTTATTATCACCACCGACAGGTGCTGTAAAATCTAAACCAAAACGTGTGGTTTTTGCAGTTGCGCGAAGTTTATCTCGTGCTTCTTCTTTAGACGTATGTACGTTGTTGAAGTCGTTATCCGCACCTTCAATAATATAGTTCGCATCACCACGAACAAAACCGTAAAGACTTACATCTGCACCTGTTTTAGATTTTAAGCTTGCAGCTGGAGTAGCTGGTGGCGGTGCAACAGGACGCGCTTTAACTTGCTGAATCTCTGTTTGTTGCTGTTGTTGAACTTGCTGCTGCGCTTTAATCAAACTTTTCAGTTCTGCAACTTCTGCACGTAATTGTTCAATTTCAGAAGTATTGCTGCCTGCATGAGCCATTGAGACCGTTGCCAAACTCATGGCAACAACAAGGGTTTTCATTGGGTGGAATACAGTTTGAGTTTTCATCCTAAGCTCTCTATTGTCCTGTCATTGTTGTATGCCCTAACTCTGGGCGCTTTGTTATTCGCCTATTTGAGCGGACAAATTTCAAGCTGCATATCCGTGCTTTAGTCGCATTAAAGCCCCAACTTGTTGCCCCCAATAACGAAATACTTGAAAGCAAAAAGCAAAAACGCTGAATCCATCACTGAAAATAGACTGAAATATTTAGTTAAAATTCAGACTTAGCCGATTCAGATGGCAAAAAAGTTCAACACCCATACCTCAAAGGTAAAAACTCATACCTTAAGGGTATGTAATAAAAACTACAAAATCCGACATATTGCCGATAGAGACATTCAATATGGATTTATCCAGCATAAAGCACTGTGTTTAATGCAAATAATACTTATTTATCAGTTGCTCTATTTCATTCGAGTGGGACAACAGCGATCCACCGTATCACTAATTATTTCCAAGTGGATGATTGTTTAGATATAAGTTTCGAGTAAACAGCAATAGAATTCATAATGGGAAAATAGCGCCCTCATTCATCGTTATGGATGATGAACATTTATAATGAGTGACGCGGATACTTGATCAATAATACACGTACGTTGATGACCGACGTTTAAGTCAAATGACCTAAACATCATCACCTGCATTCAGCTCACCCATCGTTGAAGCTTTTAAACTACGCATAGTAATCATTGCAACAACCACAAACAGCAACATAATCAGAGCCATATTGATGAGCGCTGACCATACTAAAAAGTTCAAAAACACTCCGGCCAATAGACCACAGGCAAATTGCATACTTCCCATGATTGCACTGGCTGTGCCAGCTCGTGAGCCTTGTTCAGACATCGCCAAAGCCATTGCATTTGGACCAGTGAAGCCGATTGATGCAACACATAAGAACATGCCCAACATTACAACAACGATAGATGAAAGATTAAATAATCCTGCCGCCAATAAGATCAGCACACCACACAATTGAAGTGCATTACCCAATTGCAAACGATGTCGAACCTCCAGTCGATTGGCAAGTTTCTTGTTGAGGGTCGAAAACACCATAATCCCTAAAGCATTCGCACCAAATACATAAGCAAATTGCTGTTGGCTCAGACCATAACCATCCATCAAAATGGCAGAAGAACCACTGATATAACAAAATAAAATCGCGCCAGAAAAACAGCCTGTGAGCATCGGCTTGCGGAAACTTGCATCCTGCAAAATGGCACTATATAAACCTAAGACTTGTTTCAAACTTAAGTTTAAGCGCCGCTCAACAGGTAGGGTTTCTTGAAAGAAAAAATGTACGCAGAAAAGACAAAAAATACCGACAAGCGCCAATACCGCAAATATGTATTGCCATTCAAACACCTGCAAAACCCATGCGCCTAAAGTAGGTGCAATGATTGGTGCAATTGTTGTCACGATCATCATGCTGGCAAAGGCTTGAGCAGAAGCTTGCATACTTAAGCGATCACGAATTGCAGCACGGGCAATCACTACACCGACACAGCCACCCAACGCTTGCAAAACACGAGCAGCGATCAAGCTCCATTCACTATTGGCAAAGACACACAGAAAACTGGCACAAATATATAAAACCAAACCGAAATATAGCGGTGTTTTACGCCCAATACGGTCGCTGACTGGCCCATAAATTAACTGCCCAATCGCCAAACCCAAGAAATACGCTGGAAGACTATTGGCCACTTGTTGCGTTGTCACACCAAAATCGTCGGCCATTTGAGGTAAAGCCGGCAAATACATGTCGATTGAAAGTGGACCTAAAGCAGTCAGCAACGCCAACAAGACGATCCAGCGTTGAGAAAATTCCTTTTGTGATTCGACGCTTTTCATAAGAATAATTCATTTATCGCAAGCAAGTTTTGCAGACAAGTTTACACTGCACATAGTATTATTTCTTGGCTTCAATGTGAAAATTCACACGATACACATTGCTTACTGTCCCATCGCTTTAGCAAAGGAAAAATTTTGAACGCCTGGCTCGCACGACTGAAACAAGCAACCTATAACACGACCTTTATGTATAACTTGCGCATGGTCATTGCCTTCGCAGGAACAGCCTTTGTCCCATATTTTTTAGATCAGCAATTGATGACCATTCCCCTCACTTTGGGTGTGGTTGCCGCAGGTCTAAGTGATATCGATGACCGCTTTTCAGTCCGCGTGCTCAATCAAATTTATACCTATATTGGGTTCTTTGTTACTGCGGTATCCATTTATCTGTTGTTCCCGCATCCGATTTTATTTGCATTGGGGCTGATCGTTTCTTGTATCGGTTGGATTCTTTTGGGTTCATTGGGTCGTCGCTATGCCACCATTTCTTATGGCTGTTTGGTGATCTCCGTGTATTCCATGCTTGGGGTCGAACTTTTTGAAAATTGGTATACACAAGCAGGTTTATTGGTCATCGGTGCGATCTGGTATGGACTGCTCTCTACCTTGAGCTTTCTACTGTTTCCTGTACGCCAAGTTCAGGACAAATTGGCGCAAAGCTATTCGTCTCTGGGTGACTTCTTATTTGCAAAATCTAACTTGTTTGATGTCGATATGACACCGGAAAGTTATCAGCAAAGTTTGATTGAGCTATCGCTAGAAAATGGCAAATTGATTGGCATTTTCAACGATATGAAAACGGCCTTATTAACGCGTTTAAAAGGTGACCGTGGACAAAAAGATACGCGTCGTAGCCTGCAATATTATTTTGTCGCGCAAGACATTCATGAACGTGCCGATTCCGCGCATATTGATTATCAAAAATTGACCCGTATTTTTGAACATAGTGATATTTTATTTCGCTTTCAACGCGTGCTTTCGATTCAAGGTAAAGCTTGTAAAGATTTGAGTATCAGTATCTTACAGCGAAAACCTTATCATCATAATCAACGTTTTAAACATGCATTCCACAATCTAAAATTGTCACTCGAAAAGCTGCGTGAAGAACAAAAATACGATGAAGTCTGGATCAACTCTTTATTTGCTTTATACCAAAACCTAAAAGGCATCGATGCGCAATTACGTAATGTCGAAACCGAGCGTTATATTGACCGACAAGCCCTGATTGAAAATCGTTTAAAAGATGATGATTTAAAAGGTTGGGACGACATCGTCATTCGATTCAAACAACATTTGAGCCCTGAATCGGTGCTGTTCCGTCATGCTGTGCGTTTATCGACTGTCTTATTTATTGGTTATATTTTTGTCCAAGTGACCAATATCAGTTATGGCTATTGGATTTTATTGACTGCCCTGTTTGTCAGCCAGCCAAACTTTAACGCCACCAAGCGCCGCCTCTATTTACGTATCATTGGCACCTTGGTCGGAATTATTTTAGGTTATGCGATTTTATATTTTGTTCCTTCTGTCGAAGGTCAGTTACTGCTACTCATTTTAAGTGGCGTGCTGTTTTTTGAATTACGCAGTAAGCAATATGCACAAGCCACTGCATTTATTACCATTTTGGCGCTGATCAACTTTAACTTAGATGGCATGGGTTTTGCCGCAGCTATGCCGCGTATGATTGATACACTGATTGGTTGTGCCTTGGCATGGTTTGGTATGAGTTTCATTTTCCCAGACTGGAAGTTCCGTCGCCTACCTCGGACCATCAGCCGTTCGATTCAAGCGCAGTGTGATTATTTGGCCGAAGTGGTTGAACAATATAAATCTGGTCGTAATAACGGGTTGAATTATCGTGTGGTCCGTCGTGCAGCCCATAATACCGATGCAGAAGTGGCTTCACTGATTTCCACTTTAGCCACCGAACCCGATACCGATCCGACTCAAAAAGCTTTGGCCTTTGAGTTTTTGTGTCTCAATCATACCTTTATTAGTTATATCGCAGCCTTAGGTGCGCATCGTGAAAAAATTCAAGATCAACAAGTCTTAACCTTATTGGATAAAGCTACGGATGACATTCAAGGTGCATTACTACGTGACGAAGTACCGGACTTAACGGCGCAAAATATGTTGCAAGAAATCCGTCAGCGTTTGTCACAAAATAGTGAGGAAGATCAGAAATCCTTGATCGTGCTACAACAGCTTTCCTTGATGTTTAATGTGTTGAACCAATTTAGCCAATTGAAACAAAATCTAAGTCATGAGCATGATCAGGCATCGACTGAACTGGCTTCGCTATAATTTGGATGATTTTGGAACAATATACTCACTGAATTGGTATAAATAATGCTAAACTTTTTACAGTTTTAAATCTGTTACTTTCACTATGACCGCAAAAAATTTATATGCCTACACGCTAGAGCCAGTGGCTTATGAAATTTCTGAAGAAGAACAACGTTATGCTCAACTTGTTCTGTCTCGCAGTAACTTCAAAATTGGCAAAAAAGCATGGCTAATTATGGGTGCAATTCTTGCACTGGCACTCTTGGGCCTTATCTTTATTAAGAACTATTCAACAGTATTTTGCTGGGTAGCTATTGTCTGTGTTGTGATTTACTTCCTTGTGCGTAAATTCGGTATCGAGTGGTATGCGAAACGCAAACTGAACGAAGTCCCTGTACAAGAAATTAAAGGCATTCGTATGGGTGTTCAGCCGCATGGGATCTCAATGCAGCAACGTATGGGCGCAAACATGGGGACGATGACTGTCGGTTGGAAAGACATTCATGAATGGTATGACACCAAAGACTTCATCCTTTTAAACTTTAAAGTGAAGGGTCAAGACGGTGCATACATCTTGCCTAAACGTATGGATAGCAAGAAGTTTCCATTTTCGACCATTCGTAAGCACTTAAATGAAACTGTAGGCCCAGCTAAAGTAATTTAAGCCAAACAGACATTTATGTATAAAAAAACCTCCACTTTTTGGAGGTTTTTTTATCTGTTTAATTTTCGAATGATCATTGATAATTACAATAATGAGAATGAATATTACTTACTTTTTCCACATTCTCTACTACATCATCGTTTATAATTCGTCGCAATTCAGCAACCTTTTATCAATATTAAATCCATCATGTTTAAGAAAACCCTTTTCCAGATTCACTGGTTCTTGGGGATTAGTGCCGGCTTAATACTCTCGCTCATGGGGGTTACAGGTGCCATTTATTCCTATGAACAGCAAATACTTAAAGCAATCAATCAGGACAGTTATGTAGTTCAGGTTCAACAGCAGCCTAAACTAACCCCTGCTGAGCTTTATGAGCACTTTAGTCAGTCTGATCCTGACATGAAAATTAACAGCATCTCTATTGCCTCAGATGCTACCGCCTCAAGTACCGTGAATATTGTCAAGGAAGGTGCTCGTCGTGGCTATAACATGATGGTTAACCCCTATACAGCCGAAGTTTTACCTGAAATCAAAGGTCAAAAATTCTTCCAGTTTGTACAGCAACTACACCGTAATTTAACTGTTGGCCCTGTAGGTAAACAAATTACCGGCGCATGTACACTGATGCTGATTTATTTTGTATTGAGTGGTTTGTATCTGCGTTGGCCAAAAAGACATTCTGTAAAACAATGGCTTGCAGTAAAACCGAAACTCAAAGGACGTAATTTCCTATGGGATTTACATGCAGTCGTCGGCACATGGGTGATTGTTTTTTATCTCATTTTGGCATGTACAGGTCTGTACTGGTCTTATGATTGGTGGCGTAATGGCATGTTTAAAGTCATGGGCGTTGAACGTCCACAGCCCCAGTTACAAGAAGGTCCAAAACCGAATGGACAACCTGCTGAACAAGCGGGTGCAAAGCAAGGTGGTGAAAAACAAGCCACTGAGGCAAAACAAACTCATGGCGAACACCAAGCACGTTCTGAAAGAAATCCTGCAACGTCGAGTCCCTCTGAACACGGCGCTCAAGAAAATAAACATGGTGCTGAAGGTCGCGGAGAAAAACGTGGTCTAAAACCAGAACAAGTGAATATTGCCCTTACGCAAAGTTGGAATGGCTTTAATCAAAATATTGGTCGTGAATACTCAAGTGTCACTTTTAATATTCCGAAAAAAGCCAATGGTGAATTAGAAATTAACTTTGTGGATGCCGTCCCTCAACATGAACGTGCTCGCAACAAAGCGACTTATAACTACAAAACGTCTGCTCTCACCGATATCGAGTTATACGAAGATAAAAAGCTAAATGAAAAAATCATGACCAGCATGTTGCCTGTACATCGCGGTAGTTTCTTCGGACCGATTTATCAGTTCTTTGTGGTTATTGCATCCCTCATGATGCCGCTGTTCTTTGTCACAGGATGGATGCTCTATCTCAAACGTCGTAAACAGAAAAAACTGACACAGCATGCCCGTCAAAGCTTAGCACCAGTTACCATCGACCCAAATGCACAGCCTTGGTTAATTTGCTATGCATCACAAACAGGTCAGTCTGAACAATTGGCATGGCGTACAGCAACAAGCTTACAAGAGGCTCGTCAGCCTGTCACAGTGAAAGCTGTTCAGCAACTTTCAGCAGATGACTTAACGCAAGCCGCTCAGGTTTTATTTGTTGCAAGTACCTATGGCACTGGGGAAGCACCTGACCTCGCTTCAAGCTTTGAACGTAAACTGATGGCACAAGGCCTCGATTTGAGTCATGTTCAGTTTGCCGTATTAGCTTTAGGTTCTAAAGAATATCCTGATACTTTCTGTAGCTTTGGTCATGCGATTCATCGTTGGATGCAGAGTAATGCTGCGAAGCCCCTGTTTGACACAATTGAAGTCAATAATGGCGACACCCAAGCCATTCAAGCATGGAATAGCGCTTTAGCCAAAGCGACTAAACTTGAACTTCAGCACATGCAAATTGAAAAAACTTTTGATGCATGGACATTGACCAAACGTGATTTACTCAACCCGAACAGTTTAGGTGCACCTGCATTTAATATTGAGTTAAAACCGCAACATGAAGCCAATTGGCAAGCGGGTGATATTGCAGAGATTCAACCAGGTAATAGTGCTGAACGTATTGCAAACTTCATGCAAAAGTACCAAATTCAAAGTCAGCAAGTGGTTGATTCTACTCAGCAACGCATTGAAGATGCATTATGGGATCGTAACCTAAATACGGATGTTGAACCCTTTGCCAACCTTGATCATTTGCTTGAACAGCTTCCACCGCTTCCAACTCGTGAATACTCGATTGCCAGTATTCCAAGTCAGCAAGTATTACGCTTAGTGGTGCGTCAGCAATCCAATGCGGATGGTGAGCTTGGTTTAGGCTCTGGTTGGTTAACACAACATGCAGCGATCAATAGCACACTACAACTGCGTATTCGTACCAATGAATCATTCCATCTGATTGCAGATAATCGTCCTGTGATTTGTATTGGTAACGGTACAGGTATTGCAGGTTTACTCAGTCTTTTACATGCACGCGTTCGTCAAGACTATACGCAAAACTGGCTGATTTTTGGTGAGCGTCAACGCGCATATGATTTCTTTTATCAAGACATCATTGAAGCATGGCAAAACACAGGCTTAGTTCAACGCATAGACCTCACCTTCTCTCGTGATCAAGCGGAGAAACGCTATGTGCATCATGAGCTACGTGACCATGCGACCTTATTAAAATCATGGGTAGAACAAGGTGCCGTGATTTACGTCTGTGGTAGTATCAATGGTATGGCAACTGACGTTGACCACGCATTGATTGATATATTAGGTGAAGACGTTGTTGCTGAACTGCGTCAAGCTGGGCGTTACCGTCGTGATGTTTACTAATAAGATGTTTACTCATAAATAGTCCCAAATAAAAACCAGACCTCGTGTCTGGTTTTTTTTTCGCTATACTTAGGCCAAATACGGATACTGCTTTAATTTTTTGAATGAAAAGAATACTACTGCTTTGTGTAGGCTTGCTGCTCTGCGTAGATGCCATTTGGTTACTTACATTAGATAAAATTCATTTAGGCATCCTTTTACCCTTAGTCATTGGGTGTATTTTTCTTTTATCTGGACTATTTGCAACGCAAATCCACAATATTTTAGATCAATACCCTAAACTCAAAAGGCTCTGGTGTGCGGCATGGTGGTTGTTTTGGCTTTGGCTATTGAGCCTTTTACTGTTTTTTGCGTATTTACACTTCAATAGCCAGCAATCCAAGCCATTTACTTCCGTCCAAGCCATCATCGTTTTGGGTAGTGGTATTGAAAATGGTCAACCCTCTCCGACCTTAAAGGCGCGTCTCGATGCCGCAGCACCGTATGCCTTGCAACAACCCAATACTATTGTGATCATGACCGGTGGTTTAGGCTTTAATGAAAAAATGACCGAATCTTCCGTCATGAAACGCTATTTACTTCAACACTATGACATTTCAGCGGCAGGCATATATGAAGAAAGTAAAAGTACCAGTACAGAACTCAACCTGATCAACAGTAAAATGATTTTAAAACAACATCAGATTTCTCTTGATGCCCCCATTGCAATTGCCAGTAGTGACTTTCACCTCCCACGTGCAAAAGCAATTGCACGAAAGTTAGGCTATACACAAGTGTATACCATTGCAGCACCTACACCGCTGTACATCCGCTACAACTCTTGGTTACGTGAATATTTTGCCTTTTTGAGCGGTTTTGTACTTAACGAATATTAAAAAAAGCCCTTGTTTAATCAGTAAACAAGGGCTTTTTTTATGTTGTAAATAAACCATTAATTTAAACGAATACTACGTGGCAAAGGAATTTTAAGGTTTTCAAAAATTTCTGGGCGCTGTTGATAGACTTGATATAAATAATTTTTAATATCTAATAGCATCTTTTCTGGCGCAACCAAAATATTTTGCCCTTCTGGGGTTAAATCTAAAGATACTGTAGTGCTCTCGCTGCGTAAAAACGGAATGACTTTTTCGATAAAGTCTTTTAATGAAATTTCCTGAATTTCATAATTGGACCAATTGTCTTTAATTAATAAACGTGCCAAACCACGATTTTGCCAAATGGCGAAGGAACGCTGACCTGTAGGTGTCGCACAAAGTGCCCAACCATCTTGATATAACGCAATCACGCCACCTTGAGCGACCATATTTTCAATAAATTGTTTATAGGTTTGTTGAGGATTGTAATTTGTAGTTTGAGTTTTAGACGCTGCCTTGCGCTGATATGGATTTCTCATAGATCACATACAATATTAAAATTATTATAGAGCGGATTTTATGTAAATCAGAAAATTTAGGCAAGCTTTTGGATAAAGAAGTTTCTATAGAAGAATATGGTGGGCGCTGACGGGATCGAACCGCCGACATTCTGCTTGTAAGGCAGACGCTCTACCAACTGAGCTAAGCGCCCTGAGCGAAGAGTAACAAAGCGAAGCTTTGTCTGAGCGCAAGAGAAAAATCCAAGATTTTTCTAAAGGCATTCTCTTGAACAGAGATTTTTAAGATAAATGGCGCAGCGGACGGGACTCGAACCCGCGACCCCCGGCGTGACAGGCCGGTATTCTAACCAACTGAACTACCGCTGCATCACGTAGTTTCTTTCGAAACACAACCTATATCTTAAAAGATATGGTGGGCGCTGACGGGATCGAACCGCCGACATTCTGCTTGTAAGGCAGACGCTCTACCAACTGAGCTAAGCGCCCTTAAAGGGTACAACAATTATATTCTTTGAAATGGCGCAGCGGACGGGACTCGAACCCGCGACCCCCGGCGTGACAGGCCGGTATTCTAACCAACTGAACTACCGCTGCATCGCAAAAAATATGGTGGGCGCTGACGGGATCGAACCGCCGACATTCTGCTTGTAAGGCAGACGCTCTACCAACTGAGCTAAGCGCCCTCAAAAGGTCTATCATGTAAATGGCGCAGCGGACGGGACTCGAACCCGCGACCCCCGGCGTGACAGGCCGGTATTCTAACCAACTGAACTACCGCTGCACTTACACAATGTCGCTATTGTGGTTCAAACGAATTAAGATTTAAAGTGGCGCAGCGGACGGGACTCGAACCCGCGACCCCCGGCGTGACAGGCCGGTATTCTAACCAACTGAACTACCGCTGCACTCTAAATATCTTAACACTGAAAAGGCTTGGTGGGCGCTGACGGGATCGAACCGCCGACATTCTGCTTGTAAGGCAGACGCTCTACCAACTGAGCTAAGCGCCCTTTTCAAAACATGTTCATCGTTTGATGAGGTGCATTATAGAGAATCCTCACGGTCTGTCAAACGCTTTTCTAACTCTTTTCCACTTTTTCTGTTTGAGTGATTAAAAAATAAGTTATATTGCGGAAAAATCAGTATTTTTGAACATTTTTTAGCTATAAACCTGTAAATTTATTACTAAAAATATGACTTATATTCTGCATCATTCACATAAAAAACAGTTTTTCGCGTGGACTCATAACTAATCATTCAGCGAACCGACGATTAATTCATCACATACACTACATTCTAAAACACCACAGTGTACAAAATACATTCAAACACGATTTTCTGTTAGTTTGCGAGCATTAGTCCTGACAAAAGTCCTGACAAAAAAACGCCTTTCAAACTCACTTTAATTTTTCAAATCTTTGTTTTGATGCCATGAACTTCGTTTTTCATGGCTTGTGCTTTTAACGACGTGTTCAATGTTCAGTGATGTAAACCAGCGCATTTAATGGAATCAATTGATAAAGTTCTACAACATCGCTGTTTCGCATGCGAATACAACCATGTGACATCGGTATACCCATAGGCTCGCGATCTGGTGTGCCATGAATATAAATATAACGTTTATAAGTATCACAGCCCTCACCTGCATTAAAGCCGGGTTCTAAACCACTGAGCCATAATATTCGAGATAAAATCCAATCCCGATCAGGGTGTGATGCAGCAAGTTGCTCGTCGTAAACCTCTCCGGTCCACTGACGTGCTTTAAAAACTGCATTTTGAGGTTGTTGTCCACCAAACTTTTCAGCGACTTGATGCCAGCCTCGTGGGGTCTTACCACTATTTTCCTGCTCACCAATGCCATTTTTACCCGATGAAATCAGGTAAAACTTATTCAGCTTCGGCAAAGTTAAAGTTTGATCTTTCAAGTTAATCAGGATATCGGCTTGATCTTGGGTATATTCAGACATGCTCTTGCTCTTTCTGCTTATCTTTATCTTCTTGTTTAGTCTGCGGCGATTGTTCAATAGTCCGCATCTGATTTGGCTCAGGTCGTGTCCATAACCAAATACCAACGATCAACATGGTTAAGTCCGTGAAAATCTTGACGGCAATCGGTGCAGAAGTAAAAAGCATAATCAGACCACTCACAAACATCATGATCGATGCAAACCATTTTGCTTTGCGGGGGACGGTGCCATTTTCGCGCCAAGCGCGTAGGGTTGGGCCGTATTTAGGATGATTCAATAACCACGCATCCATTTGTGGCCAGCCTTTTGAAGCTGCCCATGCTGCTAATATTAAGAAGACTGTCGTGGGCATTCCCGGCAATAAAGCCCCTATAAAGCCTAAAATGACAAAGACAACCACTAAGCTTCGCCAAAACAACGTCTTCATACCGCTACCCTGAACTTTCAATTCAGGTAGTATAAGATGTTTTTAACAATTATCCGTTGTTATTCTGCATTATTCGAAAGGTTTCAATATGGCTGTAACCCCGACAACGTCGTCTTATTTTGAGCCATGGTTGCAATTTAAACAGCCCTTAGTTCGCCAATTGGCTTTCTGTATTGCTAGCCCAAATATTCTGCAGCAAATTCCCAATGAACTCGAAATCCGCTATCCCTTTCATTTTCATCCAAACGAGCTTTGGCATAAATATTTTGAAGCCTATCTTCCCCGTTTAAAACAACTCGAACAACACCCAAGTGAATTAGTAGAATTTTTACAAAAATTAAAAAGTACTCGCCTTGGTTTACGTTTCGAAATGTTTATATGGTTTTGGCTTCTCGATCACCCATACCATCCATACCAGTTACTCGGACATAGCATTCAAAAAATTGACGGCCCTCGTACAGTTGGTGAACTGGATTTTGTTTTAAAAAATACCGAAAGTGATGAAATTGAACATTGGGAAGTGGCTTTAAAATATTATCTAGCCGAGCGCGATTTTCAATTACCCTATTGGTATGGCTTAAATCGTAGTGATACTTTGGCTCGTAAGCTTAATCATTTTACCCAAAAACAATTCCAATTTGATGAAGCACTTGGGCAGCAGATTCAACAGCGCTATTGTGTTTTAAAAGGTCAATTATATTTACCTATTCAGCGTACCAACACATTGCCAAACTGGGTCAATCCTGCGCGCAGAATAGGTCAATGGGGACACGCTATTCCATCCACAAGTCAAGGCTATTATCGCTTACAACGACATGAATGGATCTGCGTGCAGCAGCAACCCACAAGTGAAACCGCTCATTGGTGGACAGATGGCCTGTATAAAAAAAGCAGTGATGAAAGCTATTATATGTATAGACAACCACGCTTGGTTTTACCGCAAATCACTTAAAATAACGGAAGGCGAAATTTGTAGTTTAGTAGAAATTACATTAATTTACTTAATCACCATAAAAACCACCTACTGTTTAATACGGCCATTTTTTAATCTAAATCTCACATCAGAATAATTTATTCCTCTAAAAATTATTCTTTCATAATGGAGAATACAGTCAATGAAAAAAATTCTAGCTGCATCACTTATGGTCGCTTTTATACTGACAGGTTGTAATACAGTAAAGGGTATGGGTCAAGACGTATCTAAAGCTGGAGATGCTGTAACCAATACTGCTGAGAAAACTTCGGAAGAAATTCGCCGCAATTAATTTATTTCCCAAGATTTTATAAAAGAGCCCTATTTTTTTAATAGGGTTTTTTACGTCTAAATTTCCCTTCGCTTGTTGATTCGCCTATTATATTGCGACATTTTTGACTTCTGTATTTAGCATGACCTCAACAGCAACTCTTGATCTCAGCCTAGAACTACTGCGCCAACCGTCGGTGACACCGATTGACCATACCTGCCAGAACATTATGGCGGATCGTTTAGCCAAAATTGGCTTTAACATTGAAAATATGCGTTTTGATGATGTAGATAATCTTTGGGCACGTAAAGGGACTGAAGCACCAGTATTTTGCTTTGCAGGTCATACGGATGTAGTACCTACGGGTAACTTGGATGCATGGGGTTCTGACCCATTTCTTCCTGAAATTCGCGACGGTAAACTGTATGGTCGTGGCAGCGCAGATATGAAAACCGCGTTGGCAGCTATGGTTGTTGCTTCAGAACGTTTTGTTGCAAAGCATCCAAATCATAAAGGTTCGATTGCATTTCTTATTACCTCTGACGAAGAGGGTCCTTCGATCAACGGGACTGTCAAAGTTGTTGAAACTTTAGAAGCGCGTAATGAAAAAATGACTTGGTGTTTGGTGGGTGAACCATCTAGCACCAACACACTTGGCGATATTGTTAAAAATGGTCGTCGTGGTTCGCTAAATGCGAATTTAACGGTTAAGGGTAAACAAGGGCACGTTGCTTACCCACATCTAGCGGTCAATCCAATCCATACAGCATCAAAGGCACTGGCTGAACTTTGCGATACCGTGTGGGATAATGGCAACGAATACTTCCCCGCAACATCTTTTCAAATTTCCAATATCAATGCCGGTACAGGCGCAACCAACGTTGTTCCGGGCACGATGAATTTACTCTTTAACTTCCGCTATTCAACAGAAGTGACGGCGGACGAACTCAAAGCACGCACCTTGGAAATTCTAGATCGTCATGGCGTTGAATATGATATCTCTTGGACGTTATCTGGTCTTCCATTCCTCACCCCTGTCGGTGAGTTAGTGAATGCCGCACGTGATGCCATTCGAGATGTTACAGGGACTGAAACAGAACTTTCGACCAGTGGTGGTACTTCTGATGGTCGATTCATTGCACCTACAGGTGCGCAGGTGCTTGAATTGGGTGTTTTAAATGCCACGATTCACCAAATCAATGAACACGTCAATGTGGCAGAACTGGAGCCACTTTCTGAAATTTACGAAAAGATTTTAGAAAACCTGTTGGCTTAAATATTCCCTGCATAGTCAAAAAAAAGGAACTCCATTGAGTTCCTTTTTTTATATCGCGTTTTGCAAATATTAAGCCGCTTGAAGCCCAATACTGTTTTGAATATTGGCTAAATTTGGAATATGAAATACCTGATCGGCCAGGCGTACATATTGGAAAATATTGGCGTCTTTCACAGCTTTTTCTTCATCAACCACTTCAGAAATACGCAGACGAATGGTTTTCGGCATTTCATTACACATCAGTGCAAAACGCTGTCCAACATCATCACCTTCAATCACCAAAGCCACGCCCTGATTTTTTGCAGGATCATTGACCGAGAAAACAGGCAATTTCAATTCATGCCATTCAACAAAAGGAACCTTGGTTGCACTATCGAGCGCTGAAAGCACAATATTTTGTGGCAACAACATTGGCTCTTTACCATGACAATCAATGATATACGCATCTATAAAACCGGTAGAAACCGTAATAAGATGTTGCAGTTCCTGTTGATCAATTTTATCGCTGACAACCTGAGAAACAGTATTTTGGCTCATAGATTACCCCTGCTTTTCTGCAATTAAAGCTTCAATATTGGCAAGCAATTCAGCTTCTTGGAATGGTTTACCCATATAGTGAGTCACACCTAAGCTAAATGCACGCTCACGATGTTTTTCACCTGTACGCGATGTAATCATAATGATTGGCAAGTCACGGTGAATGTCGTGGTGACGGACTAAGTTAGTCACTTCGAAACCATCCATACGTGGCATCTCAATATCAAGTAGCATCAAGTCTGGACGGACATTTTCAAGCTGTTCAATTGCATCCACACCATCTTTCGCTGTCACGATGTCATAACCTTGACGTTCAAGTAAGCGTGAAGTCACCTTACGTACTGTCACCGAGTCATCGACAATCATCACTAAACGACGCGCATTGGCTTGACGGCCCAAATCACGCTGCTCAGCTGAATGTTTAACACGCTGTGTAGTTTGAATTTGACGTGCAATATTTTGCCCATCCAAAATCAAACATACATGACCATCACCTAGAATCGTGGCACCTGCAATCGCGGCCACACTGGTAAATTGTTGACCAATTGGTTTCACCACGATTTGAGAACGTGATCCCACCAGCTGATCGACCAATAAAGCAATGGTTTGACCACTGTTGCCTTTTATTAGCAATACAGGCAATGAATGGCCGACATTATTTAAACGTGGAATTGGCTGATTACCCACAAACTCTGATAGATAACGTAGTTTGTAATTGGTGTTGTCAATTTTAAACACGTCATCCTTACTATTGAAGTAAGTTTCAAGTGCCGTAGGTGCAATACGGACAATACGTTCAATTTGCGCTAATGAAATCGCATATTGCTGATCGCCCGCTTTCACCATCAAGGCATCGCTGACCGCTACTGTGGTTGGTACACGAATGGTAAAGGTCGTCCCTTTACCTAACTCAGACTCAACGGAAACATGACCACCCAAGGCTTTAATTTCACTTTGCACCACATCCAGACCAACACCACGACCCGAAATTTGCGTTACCGCTTGTGCCGTTGAGAAACCTGGATGGAAGATCAATTGCAAGATTTCTTGTTTATCGAGGAACTGATCCGCTTTGATTAAACCAAGTTTTAAGGCTTTGTCTTTAATTTTGGTTTCATCAATCCCTTTACCATCATCACTGAAAGACACCAGCACATCAGTACCCTGACGACTAATGTTCAAGACGATGCTACCTACTTCTGGCTTTTTCAAAGCCAAACGGTCAGCAGGATCTTCTAAACCATGGTCGACCGCATTACGCAGCATATGTTCAAATGGTGTCACCAAACGCTCTAAGATCGTGCGGTCCAATTCACCTTCTGTATTTTGAACAATCAATTCTGCAGGACGGTTCAAGGTCGAAGAGGTTTGACGCACAATACGTTGTAAACGTGGTAACAAACGATCAAATGGCACCAAACGGGTACGCATCAGACTTTCTTGAATTTCTGACTGAATACGTGATTGTTGTAATAACAAACCTTCCGCATCACGGATTTTTTCTGCCAAGGTGCTCTTGAAGTCAACCAAATCCGACGCAGATTCGGCTAGAGATTTTGACAATTGGTTAATCGATGAATATTGGTCCATCTCCAATGGGTCGAAATCCGCATAGCGTGAATTTTCAGAACCATGTTTGGCAATAATTTGTGACTCAAGCTCACCATCCATTCGACGTAACTGGTCAGCAAGTCGCTTAATTGCTAACTCCATTTCATTCAAGGTATTGCCTAGCTGACCTAAGTCCATCTCAATACGTGAACGGTTAATCGAGTTTTCGCCTGATAAGTCAATCATCTTCTCGACGAGATCAGCCGAGATACGAATCATCTCATTGCTGTTATCAGACGAATTGGCTTCAGACCATTCACCCAACATAGATGGAGGTTCAACACCATCACCTTGAATAAATTCAAAGCCTTTACTGACAATACCTTGTTCTAATTCTGCAACACGGTTTGGCAATTGAACCGTAACATCCACATACTGAATGGATTCTAGGCTCAATTTGATGCTGTCAAAATTACTATAGTCGTGGTTGAAGATCGCTTCTTTTAACCATGCCAACGTCGTTTTGAGTAAGCCGTCATATGCATTTGAGTTGAAATGATGAACCGCGAAATGCTCAAACGTCGTCTCAAGTTGATACGCAATTGCGGCAACAGGTTCATTTTCAACCATACGCGCACCACCCTTAATACTGTGGGCAGCACGTTGTAATTGAAGCAATACGTTACGGTCACTACGTTGTTCAGTCCATTGATTTAATAATTGAACGGCTTGTTCAAGAATTTCCTCAGACTCTTCAAGGAAGGTTTCTTCCATGACAGAACGTAGATCGTCATCTGGATGCTCAACATGTTCAGCAACCGCATGTTCAAGATGTTCAACAGCAGACTCAGTGTGAGCCGTCGTTTGAGCTTCAACCACTGCTTCTGCAGTGTCTTCAGCAACATCCATCGGCTCTGACACCGATACATCTGGTTCTACTGCTGTTTGTTCAGTTTCAGCAGAAATAGGGGCCGAAGCCAATGCAACAGCTTCTGAACGCTCTCCTGCCACAATTGACTGAATATTCTTGAGAATATCGATCACATTATTCGCTGGGTAGTCGATCCCTTGGTCACGAATGGTTTGAATACGATCTGAAATATCATCCTGCACTAAACGAATAATTTGAATTAACGCAGGCGTAATCGAAATTTGCTGACGAATAATGCGCTCATAAATCGACTCTAATTCATGCGAAATTAAACCCACATGAGACGCGGCAATCATATTTGCACCACCTTTTAGGGTATGCAAATAGCGCATTAAATTATTCAAAGCTGAAGTATTGGTCTGATCACGTGTCCAAGTACTGAGGTCTTGGTCAATCCCCACCAATAATTCTTCTGCCTCTTCAATAAAGATCCCTAAAAGATCTTCATCAAAGTCATTATTCGCATCAGCCGCTTGCATCTGTTGATGATCAAGTTGAATACGCTGACTTAATTGTGCAAAGTCTACTGCTGTTGTATTTGCAACAGCGGCTTTATCTTCTACTGTGGCAACAGGTTCAGCAACTACATGAGCTTCTGGTGTAGTCGTCGCTGCAACTGCTTCAATGTCTTGTTGAACAAATGCAGTCAGCTCATTTAAGAAACGCTGAACCTCTTCACTTAACACTACACGCTGACCCGCAGCTAAAGTGTCAAATAAGTGAATGAACTCTTGATGTGCTTGCGCAAATAACTCATAGCCATAATCAGCATGGAGCAATTCAGGCTTTTCAACTAAAGACTGATACGCTGCACACAGTTGAGTTGTGAAATCATGAATACCAACAGACGCACGATTATCCGTATGTTTAATCAACTCTAAAGCTTGCTGACTAAGCTGTTGAATATAGTCTGGGAATTCAGCAAGTGCACGTTTATCAAACTCAAATTCAGCATCTAATAACTGATCAATATTTAATTCGATTAGTTTAGAAACCAAACCTTGTGGATTATCTTCAGGCGCCAATTGATCTTGGCTAGCAAAACCATAATCATCCCAAGCAGCTTTGAAGGTTTCATAAATAGATGCAAGATTTGCCTTATCCCCTGAACGCAGCACGTGTAAATAATCACGAACAAATTCAGCATATTGAATCAATAAAGCAGCTTCTTTCGAGCTCGATACGATTTCGTCTTGCAATAAGGTTTTGAATAAATTTTCAACTTTTGAACTGGCTTCAAAAATCTCTTCGATTTGTGCCATCGACGAACTACCACGTAAGGTGTGTAGCGCGCGAATCAAGCCATTATAGTCTTGTGATTTACTATCATCAGATTGGAGGAACTGATCAATCGTTTGTAGATGTTCTTCAGCTTCTTCAATAAAAATGCTCACAGTCTCTTCGACCAGTGATGCATCTGCATCCACTTGCTCAAGAGTTGTTTCTGATTCGGCCACTGCATCGATCGTGCTTTCAACTACTTCCACATGTTCTGTAGTTTCAACTTCAGTCAGCTCTAAACCAGTGACAGCATCTTCAGATTTTAATTGATCTGCCAGTTTTAATAATTCTTCGAGTGCAGGCTCAAGGCTAATATTTTGTTGTAATTGTTGCCCCATTAAAACCAATGGACGTAAGTCAACATCCAATTCGGCAACATTTTTAAACCGTGGATAGAGCTTATATTGATAAACATTTAAAACTGTTTGTGCAAACTTTTGAACGGTTGGCGTTAACTGTACTGAACCTGCAATAACACGATTCAGCGTATCTTCCACTGCCCATGCAGTTTCACCCGCCGATTTTGCCCCGACCATACGACCTGAACCTTTCAGGGTATGGAAATGACGACGAATCGTCGTTAAAGTGTCTTTATCTTGTGGATTTTCCAACCAAGTTGTAAATAAACCCGCCAGCTCTTCAAAGATCTCTTCTATTTCTTCAACAAAAATCTCTAAAATTTCTGCATCTTGATCAAGATAACTATCTTCAGGAAGCGTAGTTGTTTCAACTAAATTTTTTAATATTTCTTTCATAGCTAAGGCTTCTTATGTTTTGCCACCAAGAAGGTTGCTCAAACTTAATTGTAACCATCACCTAAGACTTAACTGTGACGTTAAGTTCACCTTATCGATGTGTTATCTGTAATCGGTGCAGTACCCTAACCGTAGCTAAGGTACTGCAGGTTTGCGCCTGACTTACTCTGGGAGTTTAAAGTCAGATACAGATTCACGTAATGATTCAGCCATGTTCGCCAATTCAGATACCGAACGTGCAGTATCAAATGTTGCACTGGTGGTTTGCGAGGTAATTTCTTGTACAACGTTCATCGTTGTCGCAATATGACCTGCTGAAGCAGACTGAAGTTTTGCAGCATCCGAAATGTTTGCAATCAGTTTCGCCAAGTTACCCGATACAGACTGAATTTCATCCAGTGCTACGCCGGCATCCTTAGACAAGTTCGCACCACGTACAACTTCCGAAGTCGTTTGTTCCATTGAAATTACGGCTTCGTTAGTATCCGTTTGAATGGTTTTTACCAAGCCTTCAATCTGTTTGGTTGCAGACGCTGAACGTTCCGCAAGACGCTGTACCTCATCCGCTACCACGGCGAAACCACGACCTGCTTCACCCGCCATCGACGCCTGAATTGCTGCGTTTAATGCCAAGATGTTCGTTTGGTCGGCAATATCGTTAATCAGTGCGACAATGTTACCAATCTCTTGAGAAGACTCACCCAAACGTTTAATACGTTTTGAAGTTTCTTGAATCTGCTCACGAATCGTGTCCATACCTTCAATTGAACGGTTTACAACATCTGCACCGTTTGCAGCAATTTGTACTGAACGTTCTGCTACGACAGCTGATTCTTCAGCGTTCGAAGATACTTGGTCAATCGACATTGCCATTTCGTTAATCGCGGCAGATGCACCAGCAATCTCTTGCGCCTGATGCTCAGATGCTTCTGCAAGCTGGTTGGTAATACCCTGCGTATTCGCCGTATATTGTGCAACTTCTTGAGAAGTTTCTGTAATACGCGATACAAGGTCACGTAATTGGTCGATTGCGAAGTTAATCGAGTCGGCAATCGCACCCGTAAAGTCTTCAGATACCGTCGCATACGAACGTAAGTCACCGTCTGCAAGATCGGCAATTTCATCGAGTAAACGTAAAATCGCGTTCTGGTTACGGTCATATTCTTCTTGAAGACGGGTTACACGGAATTTATCCGATTGACCACGTAAAGAAAGAAGTTTGAACACACAGATCAAGAAGGCTGTTAAAGCAAGAATCAACAGTACCGCAGGTAAAATGGTTTTCAAGCCTGTGCTAGAAGACAATTGATTTAAGTTGTCCAACAATTTGTCTGACTCAGCAAAAATTTGTGAAGATGCTTTACGTACGTTCACAATTTGCGTTGAGTTTTTCAAAATTGTCGCAGCCGCTGATTTTAATACATCGTCATATTCAGCTTTAATGCCTTCAAGTGACTCACGTAATTCAGGGCTTTCAATACGTTGTACACCAAGCTCTGTACTACCATCCAATTGAGCATTTAAGTACAAACCGAAGGTTTCAGTATCGGCACTGAAGTCATCTGCAGACTCACGTGAGCTATCAGAACCTGAAAGCACCGAACTGATCGAACGTAAAATACGTTCTGCAATGAATACCTGGTTTTTCGCAATCACCACCTGGTTCGAAGGCATGTCTTGACGTGCCATTTGGTCGACCATCAAGTTATATTCCGCCTGAATCCCCGGAATGGTTTCACCAATCGCGATGTTCGTGTCATATAACTTATTAATGATTTTTTGTTGCGAAGTAATCAAGTCAATACTTTTTGAAACCTCAGCCCACTGCGTATCTACAGATTTCAGCGCATCTGTATTTGCATGAATGTCTTTTACAGTTTCTAAGTTTTCTTTGAACGAATCTTGAGAGGCAATTAATTTTTTCATTGCATCTTCAGTACCTGAAGCAGTTGCCTCAGTTGCTTGACGCGAAATTGTTTGCGAAAGAAGACGGAGTTCACCCAAACTTTGCGTTAATTGGTTACCGCGAGGAACGCTATAGAATAGGTATAATAAAATAATCGTTGCCAGTACTAATGAACCAATCGCACCATAAATAAATGGTTTGGATTTTTCACTATCACCAAAAACTCGAGATAATTGATCTGTCTGTGATTGCAGTTTTGCCAGAAAAGCATTACCGCCTTTACGACCACTGGTGCTTTCACCCGTATTTTTCTTTTTAAGTTTAAAGCCCATTCAGCTTCTCCCCGATTACGCCTTCTTTCGTTCGTGCGCGACAATTAATTTATAAATTTTATAGATGCGTTCATGTATTTTGGATTTTGCAGTAAACGACTGAAGAGAAATACATTCCACTGCTGGTTATGCTGGTGGAAATACCCCTGACAATATTCCTGCAAATTTCGATCCAACTCATTATGTTTAGAAAAATAACTTTTCTTATTAAAGTGTTGAATACCCAAAACTTGATCGACTACCAAACCGACATAATGGTCATTATGACTAATACATAAAACTTTTTGAGTGGGTGAAAAACTACTTCGATGACCGGTTATATATTGTGCTAGGTCAGACAAAGAAAGTAAGCGTCCCCGAATATTGGCTAATCCCATCACCCAAGGTTGGGTGTTGGGAACTGGCGTATATTTTGGTGGGTAGATCACTTCAGCTACTTCACCTAAAGGAGCAACGTAATATTGCCCCATCATCTCAAAAGCAATGCCTGACCATCGGTTTACTTCATTTTCAGTGGAAACGTAGTTTTTGTTTCCTCGTTTTGCGATTCGAAGTAATTCGATAAATCCATTTGCTGCCATAGAGCTTTATCCTGCATTGAGGTGTTGCTTAATCACATCAATTAATTGTTTTTCGTCTACAGGTTTAGTCAGATAATCAGAAGCACCTTGGCGTTTACCCCAAACACGGTCAGTTGCCTGATCTTTGGTACTTACAATGACAATCGGGATATGTTTGGTGGTCGCACCACGTGCAATTTGACGTGTTGCTTGGAATCCATTCACACCCGGCATTACCACATCCATTAAGACCAAATCAGGTAACTCAGCTTGAGCCATTGTCACACCATCTGCCCCATTTGAAGCTTCAATCACTTCAAAACCGTGTTTACCTAAAATTTCTTTAAAACGGAATGTTTCTGTTGGTGAATCATCAACGATTAGGATACGTGCCATGCTTTTTCCCCAAAAAATAAAAAATCTAATTAAGCTGTAACGTGATTACGGATTGCATTCAGCAATTCATCTTTACTGAATGGCTTCGTTAAGTATTCATCCGAACCCACAACACGACCCTTCGCCTGATCAAATAAACCGTCTTTACTTGAAAGCATAATCACAGGAATATTTTGATAATTTTGAGAGTTTTTAATCAGGGCACAAGTTTGATAGCCATCAAGACGTGGCATCATAATATCGACAAATACGATATCTGGATTCGCATCTGCAATTTTTGAAAGTGCTTCAAAACCATCTACAGCAGTGACGACTTCACATCCTTCACGCTGAAGCAGCGTTTCGGCCGTACGACGAATGGTTTTTGAATCATCAATTACCATGACTTTTAGATTTTGGAATTTATCGTCCATTTATTGACCCTACCCATTGAGGATGTACAAACAATTAAGTTAGCAGCATTATTATTTACAAGTTGTGAACATTTTTAACATATCTTTACTTGCGTTTTCAATGAACATTTTCTGCGCAAACACACAAGATTTCTTGTTTTTATTAACTGCTTCACACTTTCCGATGACCAACGATTTTTTTTTAACTTGGAATAGTATTTAATTGTCTTAATTAAGCATATTATAGCAAGATTATTACTTTAAAATAAGTAATTTAGTCAACTTTAAACTGGGGAGTACAAGGTTGAGTCCGTTTACAAAAAAAATTCACTTGATTGGCCTTAAACATTTCTCAAAAAAAGTCATTCTGACGACTTGTTTACTGGCTTATACCCCGCTTTTATTTGCTGCACCAACCAATACGCAGCAACCACAAAAGGCGACTTGGTATCGTTACTATGACAGTAAAGGCATAGCAAACATCAGTACCAATGTGACACCAAATCACATCCGCTATGGTTATGAAGCACTTGATCAAAATATGCAAGTGATTAAACGTAACCGCCCCTACAATGCTGAAGCGGACGTTAGACAAGCTCCTCAGCGTGCTGCCCAAGCACGTCAGCAAGCTTCAGATATCAAACTTAAAAAAGCCTATACCAATAGCCGAACTGCGGCCATTAAAAAGCGTGATGCACTGACTGGTATACGTAAACAGATCGTGTTTGAACAAGAACAATTAAAACAATTACAAAATGATCGTGTATTATTTGTTCGCCAAGAACGTGAACATTTTCGAAAAGGTGAAACCGTTCCGGCAAAATTAAAAACAATGTTGGATAATAATCAAAAAAATATGGTAGCGAAAAAAGAATACATTCAATCGTTACAAACTCGCTATCGAAATACAGAAGCTGAATACGACAGAATTATTACGCGTTTAAAAGCGATGGAATAAACTTGTTATTCAATTGCTTTTGTAGACCGCTGATATAAGGACCATTATGCAATCTGCACAGCAATCATCCCCATTTTTAAAGCTTAGCCTGCTTTGCATAAGCCTGACTTTGGCTGCATGTCAAAAAGAAGATTCGCAGCAAAGTGTTAAACTAGAAAATAAGATTGAATTGATTCAACAAGATCTGGTCACGATCGAACAAGGCAACGCAATTTCCAAAACTGCATTTACAGGCACCATTCGGGCGGTCAATCAGAGCAGTATTCAAGCCCAAGTCACTGCGACTGCAACCAATGTTAATGCAGAGGTCGGACAACGTGTCAGCAAAGGCCAAGTATTGGTGCATTTAAATAATCAAGACAACGCAGCACGTCTTGCTCAATCTCAAGCGAACCTCGCATCCACGCAAGCTCAAGCCAATCAAGCCAAACTAATGATGGAGCGCAAACAGCGTTTGCTGAATCAAGGCTTTATTTCCAAAGTAGAGTTTGAACAAAGTCGTGTCGATTACCAAGCTCAAATGGAAAATGTTCGTGCCCAACAAGCCAATGTCGATATTGCACGTAAAGCCAATCAAGACGGCACCATTTATAGTCCTATCCAAGGCGTGATTACCAAACGTGATGTTGAACCGGGACAAACGGTTGCTGCCGGACAAACCCTTTTTGAAATTATCAATCCAGACCAATTAGAAATTCAAGCCAAATTACCAAGTGATCAGCAGGCAGCGCTGAAAATTGGACAAAAGATTGAATATAACATCCAAGGCAATAGCAATTTACTCACAGCACAAATCAGCCGAATTTCACCGATTGCCGATCAAGCCAGTCGTCAAATTGAATTTTTTGCAGCCCCAAATGAAACCATTACATCATTAAGTATTGGTGCTTTTGTCGAAGGTCACATCTTAGGTACAGATAACATTTCAGGCCAAAAAATTCCACTCGACACCATTCAAAGTTTAAAAGACCAACCTTATGTCTGGGTCATACGTCAAAATAAAATTGCCAAAGTGCCTGTACAAATTTTGAATCAGAGTTATAGCAATAACACCGCGATTGTTCAGGGCTTACAAAATAGTGATCTGATCAGCCGAATTAAATTTAATGATTCAGATGTCAAACAAGATGTAAGTATCAGCCAAAATTAAAAGAATAAGGCAGGACAGTTGTTATGTGGTTAACCCGAATTAGTGTGAAATATCCTGTTTTCACCATCATGATGATGTTCTGTCTGATGGTGCTAGGACTCGCTTCTTGGCAACGTATGGGCGTTGAGGAATTTCCTGATGTCGACTTCCCTTTTGTTGTGGTCTACACCAACTATCCAGGTGCTTCTCCTGAATCTGTCGAATCTGAAATCACTAAGAAACTTGAAGATCAGATCAATACCATTTCTGGCCTCAAGCAAGTCATTTCTCAATCCAGTGAAGGTTTATCCACGGTCATTGTCGAATTTAATCTAGATGTCTCATCCTCGGTAGCTGCACAAGATATTCGAGATAAAATTGCACCAGTAACCGCACAATTTCGTGATGAAATTGATGACCCGATTGTAGAACGCTACGACCCTACTGCCAGTGCGATTATGTCGATTGTTTTTGAATCGAAGGACATGTCTTTACGTGATTTGAGTTCCTATCTGAATCAACGGATTGTGCCACAACTTAGAACAGTTCCTGGTGTCGGTACGGTCAATTTATTGGGCGATGCGCAGCGACAAATTCGAATACAAGTAAATCCACAAAAATTACAAAGTTTCGGGATTGGGATCGATCAAGTTATAAACACCTTAAAATCTGAAAATATTGAAGTTCCGGGAGGAACCTTAAAACAAAAGAATTCAGAATTGGTGGTCGAAATTAAATCTCGAGTTATTCACCCAAATTCTTTCGGAGATTTAGTGGTTGCCAATAAAAATGGCGCGCCGATTTATCTCAAACAAATTGCCGAAATAGAAGATAGTCAAGCCGAAATGGAGTCGAGTGCCTATCTGAATGGCAAAACTGCCGTTGCTGTCGACATTCTGAGAAGTTCGGACTCTAATGTGATTGAGGTGGTTGATAATACCCGTAAAACCTTAAGTAAAATTCAACAGCAATTGCCGCAGGGCACGACCGCAGAAATTGTGGTTGATTCATCTAAAGGTATTCGTGGCAGCATTAAAGATGTGGCACGTACCATAATTGAAGGTGCTGTACTTGCGGTATTCATTGTATTGTTATTTCTCGGCTCATTTCGTTCGACAGCCATTACAGGTTTAACCCTACCGATTTCGCTACTGGGCACCCTCACCTTTGTTTGGATTTTTGGTTTTACCATCAACATGATGACCCTACTGGCTCTCTCGCTGAGTATCGGTCTCCTGATTGATGATGCCATTGTGGTCCGTGAAAATATTGTCCGCCATGCCGATATGGGCAAGGACCACGTCACCGCAGCACTCGACGGCACGAAAGAAATTGGTTTAGCTGTATTGGCCACGACCTTGACCATTGTCGCGGTATTTTTACCTGTGGCATTTATGGGCGGTATTATTGGGCGGTTCTTCTATCAATTTGGTGTAACCGTCAGTACTGCTGTACTGATTTCAATGTTTGTAAGTTTCACCCTTGACCCGATGTTGTCTGCTCACTGGGCAGAGCGCCACGATCCAAATAAAAAGCCGGGTAAAATTAAACGTTTTTTTAACTGGATTTCGGGCAAGCTCGACAACCTAAGCCATCATTATGAAAAATTACTCAAGCTTGCTTTAAAATTTAGGCTCATTACCCTTTTAATCGCCGTCGCGTCTTTATTTGGCGCATTAGCTTTATCCAAAATGATCGGAACTGAATTTGTACCCGTACCAGACAAAGGTGAAATTCGGATCAAATTTGAAACACCCGTTGATGCAACCCTTGAATATTCGCAGGCGAAGCTTAAGCAAGTAGATCGTATCATTCGCCAACATCCAGAAGTCAAAGCCACTTATGGTGCAATTAATAGTGCCACTGATCGGGGTAAAAACCATGCCAGCATTCGTGTCACTGTTTCACCACGTACGGAGCGTAGTCAAACATTAACGGATCTCAACAATGAATTCCGTACCCGCTTAAAACATATAGCAGGTATTACTATTACCTCGATTGCCTCAGCTGATGAAACAGTATCGGGCGGCCAAAAGCCGGTTATGATCTCGATTAAAGGACCAGACTTAGATGAGTTACAACGCATTTCTGACCGCTTCATGAAAGAAATTTCGAAAGTCGACGGTATTGTCGACTTAGAAAGCTCACTCAAAGAACCTAAACCGACATTAGGTGTACATATCAATCGCGTTTTAGCCAGTGATTTAGGTTTATCCGTCAATCAAATCGCCAATGTATTACGCCCTCTTCTTGCGGGTGATAATGTAACAACGTGGAAGGATGATAAAGGCGAAACCTATGATGTAAATTTAAGACTCACTGAAGATCAGCGTCGACTACCAACAGACATTCAAAGCATGTACATCACATCGCAAAAAACCGATGCCACAGGCTTACCTATCTTGGTTCCATTGGCAAGTGTGGCTAGCTTTGAAGAAACACTTGGTGCTTCACAAATTAACCGTCGTGATCTGGCACGTGAAGTGATGGTTGAAGCCAACACGGCAGGTCGTCCCGCGGGTGATATTGGAGCCGAAATCAATGAGATTGAGAAAAATTTCGACTTGCCACCGGGTTATAGTTTTGTCACGCAAGGTGCCAATAAAGATATGGCTGAGTCTGCGGGTTATGCAATGACAGCGATTACGCTCTCTATTGTGTTTATTTATATTGTTTTGGGTTCACAATTTAATAGCTTCATTCACCCTGCAGCCATTATGGCTTCATTACCCTTATCATTGATTGGGGTTTTCTTAGCCCTATTCTTATTTAATTCAACCATGAACCTCTTTTCCATTATCGGGATTATTATGCTCATGGGCTTGGTGACAAAGAACGCAATTCTACTCATCGACTTTATTAAAAAAGCCATGGATCATGGTGTAGATCGTTATGAAGCGATTATTGAAGCAGGTAAAACCCGTTTACGTCCCATTTTAATGACTACCAGTGCAATGGTGATGGGTATGGTTCCGCTTGCACTTGGTTTAGGTGAAGGCGGTGAACAAAGTGCACCAATGGCACATGCCGTGATTGGCGGGGTGATTACCTCTACCTTACTGACACTCGTGGTTGTGCCGGTGATTTTTACCTATTTGGATGATTTCCGAAACTTCCTTGCACGTCAGGCCAAAAAAATCATGTCATAATGACAAAATCTAAAATGAGGTGACTTTGGAAAATGTTCACCTCATTTTTTATTGTATACTCTCCACTTTAACGCTTAATTTTTTAGGACAGTTTCCATGCGCGCGAGTCGCTTTTTATTTGCAACGTTAAGAGAAACCCCAAACGATGCTGAAGTTATTTCACATCAGCTTATGCTTCGTGCTGGGATGATTCGTAAATTGGCTTCAGGTTTATACACTTGGCTGCCGATGGGCGTTCGCGTATTAAATAAAGTTGAAGCGATTATCCGCGAAGAGATGGATCGTGCTGGTTCACTTCAAGTCCTGATGCCTGTCACTCAACCCGCATCTTTATGGGAAGAATCAGGTCGTTTCGTACAATATGGTCCAGAACTTTTACGTTTTAAAGACCGTCATAACAATGACTTTGTACTTGGCCCTACACATGAAGAAGTAATTACAGATCTTGCTCGCAATGAATTGAAAAGCTATAAGCAATTGCCTGCAAACTTCTACCAAGTACAAACTAAATTCCGTGACGAAATCCGCCCTCGTTTCGGTGTGATGCGTTCACGTGAATTCATCATGAAAGATGCCTATTCTTTCCATGTTGACCAAGCTTCTTTACAAGAAACCTATGACAAGATGTATGCAGCTTACTGCAAGATTTTCACTCGTTTAGGTTTAAATTTCCGTCCAGTTCAAGCGGATACAGGTTCAATTGGTGGTTCTGGTTCACACGAATTCCACGTCCTTGCGTCTAGCGGCGAAGATGACATCGCATTCTCTACAGAGTCAGATTATGCTGCTAACGTAGAAATGGCGGAAGCAGTATTAGTAGGTGAACGTGCTGCTCCGACTAAAGCACTTGAGATTGTTGATACACCAAATCAGAAAACCATTGCTGAGGTTTCTGAATTCCTTAAATCAGACCCTACTCAATCTGTCAAAGCATTATTGGTTCAAGGTGTTGCTGAAGAAGGTAAAGCTGCACCAGTGGTTGCCTTATTCCTACGTGGCGACCATGAACTGAATGAAATTAAAGCAGAAAAACACCCATTAATTGCTGCTCCATTAACTTTTGCAACTGAAGCACAATTAGCTGACTTAGGCTTAACTGCTGGTTTCTGTGGCCCTCAAGGCTTAACCGAAAAAGGCATTACCGTTATTGTTGACCGTGCAGCGTCTGTACTTTCAGACTTTGTTGCTGGTGCAAACCAAGTTGATAAACATGCTGTAGGTGTAAACTGGGAACGTGATGCACAATACACCGAAGTTTATGACCTGCGTAATGTTGTTGAAGGTGACCCTTCTCCAGATGGTCGAGGTACAATCTTGATTAAACGTGGTATCGAAGTTGGTCATATCTTCCAGTTGGGTCAAAAATACTCTGAAGCGCTTGGCTGCAAAGTTTTAGGTGAAGATGGCAAACCTCTCGTTGTGACTATGGGTTGCTACGGTATTGGTGTAACTCGTGTTGTTGCTTCTGCGATTGAACAAAACTTCGATGACAAAGGTATTATTTGGCCGTCTGCAATTGCTCCTTTCGAAGTTGCTATCGTGCCAATGAATGCACATAAGTCACCACGTACAATGGAAGCAGCTGAAGCACTGTATGCAGAATTAACTGCTGCTGGTTATGATGTTCTTCTTGATGATCGTAATGAGCGTCCTGGTGTTAAATTCTCTGATATCGAGTTAACAGGTATTCCACACCGTATTGTCATTGGCGAGAAAGGTTTGGATGCTGGTACATTTGAGTACAAAGGTCGCCGTGATGAAGAATCAAGCAACCTCAGTAAAGAAGACCTTTTAGCGAAAATTGCAAAATAATTTGCGCTAAACATAAAAAATCCCGCTAAGTGCGGGATTTTTTATATGAAATATTTTAAGCCTTAACAGAATTTCAGACCGCCGAAGCAGTTAGAACGAAACTCCTGTCCAGACAGTTTTAAATTGTTTAATGGGAAATCAATTAATGACGGGTTTTTAATTTCTTTAACATCCAAAGAAGAACCTGCAACACAACCAAAGAGTAAATCTCCACAGTTACGAACATTGGTACTTAGGTCATGGTTAATTCCGGCGATCGTTTGTTTCAATACTTCATCCGTAATCGCCACTTTGTCTGATGGTGTAATACTGCCCAAATCGACTTCATCTTCCATCGCCAGCCACCACCCTCTTTCTGCTGCGACTGCAGCACCAGGCCAGAGTATTTTTTGAGCTTGTAAAGATAGCGAAGCAGGGTTATTTAGATAAAGTGCGTGAATCAAACCTAAACTTTGATTTACCGTAATATCGGTTTTTAGCCCAGTAAGATACCCCGTCACATCTTTATTCAAATTAATGTTTAAACCGAGTAAAGAGATTTGAGCTTCTAATGGACCACTAAAATCTAGACGATCAACAGTTCCTGTACCCTTTAACTGTACATCTGTCATTCGATTCCCACTTACAACAGTGGCTGGAATCGTAAAAGGAGCCGTGGTTGATTTTAAATTAAAAGAATAATTATCTGATTTGTAGTGAAGCGGTAGATCAACTTCAGCACCAAATAATGTTCCCTTAACAGCCCCTTCAATGTATTGCTGCGTAGAAGCATAGTCCATCACACGCTCGGCAGTTGTTGCAACACCCGCAGACGCTTTTGTTTTCATATAACCACTAAAGGTATTGATACCATTGGGTGTATTGCTATTTTCTGTACCTAATGTCATTAATCCAGAAATTTTTTCAGCGCTCAAACGAAAGCCCATCACTTCACGTGTTGCCGCTGATTTCGGATCTTTAATTGCAATTTCGATAAAAGGATTGGTCAGTAAAGCTGAAGTTGCCGCACGTTCATCCGACGTATAATTGCTATTTGCAGGCAAGCCACTCAGTGAAATATGATCGATATCAATATCACAAGCACCTGAGCCATTTGCACCACCACAACCCAATTGCAGCTTTTTAATATTGGCATTGAGCTCCATTTCAGCTTCCAAACCAAGTTTATAAAAGCCAACTTTGGATTGGTCAACGGCTTGTCCACTCTCATCCACAGAATTATACCCCTGCGTATATTCCATGGAGAGTAAAGCTTGACCATCAACTTTTGATAAGCTTTCATCATCTAAAGCCATCATTGCATGGGATAAGCTACTCATCGCAAATGTCGAGAATATCAAACCTCTGATTAACTTCTTTTTCATAACAAATTCCCTGTTCGTTATTTTATTTATTTGTTATTGATTTAATTTTACTAGCGTGGAGTAATCCCCATCGTACTTCGCATTGTTCCACCGGTTAGGGCAATATCCGCCATCTTTTGCATATTGCCATTTGTTAACATCGAAACTTCTGCACGAAACGCTTTAGACATATTATTGGTTGGATTGAATTTTACCTGATTATCAAACTCTACCGAATCTTGTTTCATTTTAATTCGAGCATCAAAGCCTAGATCGCCCTGCATTTTATTAATATTGATACTTGAAGCTGAAACGACACCGCTGGCATTTACATCTTCATTCATCAAACTTAAATAGCTTCCCATAACTTTTTGATCTTTCTTTTCAGCATCTGTTAATGCTTTAAATTCAAAGCTTCCACGGAAAGACAAATAGTTATTTTCTGCACTGTCATTTAGGCCCGGCACTATAAATAGCTCACCCTTACCATCGAGTTTAAACGCAATATTCGTCAACACATCATCACGTTTAGAGAAATTATCTAAAGGTACTGTAGTCCCACATTTGGCAGAAGCTGTAGTCGCACAGTTATAGGTTGAACCCGGAAGTTGACCAATCGCTAACTCGGCATTGGCTGCAATCAATAAATTATCTGCACGTACATAGATGCCATCATTTTCATAGCCAATCACACCATCAGATTGAATAAGTGCATTGATGTTTCGTAAGCCTGCATAATAATTGACTTCTTGACCATTAATACCTTTTTTACCATCAATCAAAATAATGGAAGTTGTACTTGGTGTTCCTGTTTTTTTATCAACACCATAACCATCTGTGCTCATTACAAGGTTATAGCCAATACCTGATTTTTCAGCCGTATTTTTATAACTGTATTTTTTCTCTGATAATGCAACGTTGGCATTCATATTATAAATCGGGATACCAATCCCCCAACTGTTGTCATTACTTGCAATTGCAGCAATTGAGTTATCCGAAATAAATCGTGCGGTACGCGCGATGGACTGAAAATCCATACCACGAATCGCCACAAGTGCAAAATTTCCACCCGCCGTTTGATTTGACAGATTCTGGGTTAAAACATTATTGGTTAAACCTAATGTCGCTTTTAATTTATCATTTACCAGAAAATCAAGGCTTTTTGCTTGAATGGTATTGATATAAATATCGCCAAAATCAATATAGGCATTTTTATCAGCAACTAAAGACGTTAAATTAGAAAATTCAATGGCATAACTACCAATACCCGTATGGCCAATTTCTAAGGTTGTCGGTGCTTGACCTGCAACAAGACTCGGATCATCCTTTGAAGTAAAATCCGCGCGCACTCCTAAATGTAAACCACCTGAACCAACAGACTCATATCCTGAAGCTTTCGTTGCTAGACCAAAATCTTTAATTCCGTCTTGATTGGCATTTAAGGCCACTCGTGCATTAGTGACAGCACCCGATGCTCCCATACGAATTAAATTGCGCTGTGCACCACCATCGGTACCGTAACGTAGATCGATATTAACGCCGGGGTTTGTGGCATCGCTACGTGAGCTATGCACATCTGATGTGTCCTTGACCCGCCCCAAATTGACCGTATGATCTTTGCTCCCTGTGGATTTTGTGGTGAGAACAATGCCTTCATCAGCTGCAACATACATATAACCTGAACCAGCAAAGTTAAAGTTAAAGTCCTTTAAGGTTACGCTATGTCCATTCATACCATGACTAATACTGGCATTTTGCAATTGAAATTCCATATACGCCGTATCATTACGGTTAAATAGACCATTGCTGGTTTCAAGTAATACTTTTAAAGGTGAAGATGTTGCAATCGTAAGTGAACCTAAATTTTGCGTAGGCGTTTGGCACGTTGCACCTTGACACAGCAGCATAATATTTTGTGCAACAGCCGTAAATGGACTGACACTTGCAGCTATACGCATGCCTACACCAGCATCCGTAGTCCCAACATCAAAATCTAATTTTGATCTAATGGTGCTTTGCCCAACACCATCTATTTGTACATTGTGCAAACCCATTTTCATCTTATTTTGGTCAGTTGGGTCAACCCAATTTAACTGATCAACTTTGACTCTAGAAACTTCATGGGTAATCGAAATACCATCTTGGCCAGTAACTGCACCCAAGCTTTCATCGGTCATCGCTTCAAAAGCATATGCATGTTGAGCAAGTAAAATACTGGTTGCGAGTGCCGTTAAAGTTGTTATTTTTTTCATCACTATATCCTTATATTCAGTCACAGCTGATTAACAGCGACCTGCACCATTTCCAGTGCAGTTAAAACTGAAGATGTTTAACTTTCCACTCATGTGCATGTTGCCGTGCACATTAACACCCATAAATCCTTGTTCTGAACCACGATCAAAATCAGGCACAGCTAAAGTTGAAGTTGTTCCATCAGCTTTCTTTTCGGTATAGGTCGTATAAGTACTGGTATTCTCATAACCTTCCTTACCTGTCGTCCCTGTTTCCACCGCCAACGTAGCAAAACCTAAATTTCTAATTTTTAATGGCTTATCATCATAAAATGTCAACTGCATAGCCGTTTGTGGATTGCCTTCACGATTGATAATCGTCACACCATCTAGTGAAAATTGATCGATCTGTAACGTTCCTTGAAACTGTTTAAACACCAACCATTTCTTATTACCATTTGCATCCACATGATTATTGGGTGCAAGAGCTAAGCGACAAAACTCATTGGATGAACATTGATATCCATAAAAAGCCTGAGTAGTTTTACCATTCGCATCCATGATAGAAATGTTGTTTTTCGACATATCATTGGCGTATTGATGGTTTAATGAAAGCGTCCAACTGAGATCTGCACCGCCTTGACCGGTTGCAGCGGTAAGTTCCCTATTATCCATAGACACTAAACCTGCATGAGTTTGTGTCAGTGCAGCACAAACAACAGCGCATAAAATTTTATACATGTGATTTCTCCTACAGCCCTGTTGTTCTTATTTTTAAGTGCTGAATCAAGACGCCATCTATGGCAACAGATCCTAAGTTCGTGCTTTGTCCATTGACACCTTTAAAAACTACACCTGTCGCAGTATCCGTACTTTTTGCATTCAACAGATTACCAGGCAACCGCTCCACTGTACCGATCGCAATGCTACTGTGTGTTGCATTACGTCCTTGATATAGTGCTGTCGCATCTGAAGAGTTTGCTTTTAACTCCGTGCCACAACTATAGACATTACAGGTTGAACCTTTAAAGTCTGCAGCAGTTAAACCCGATGTACCTGTGGTATTACCAGCGATATCCGTATAGTAAGTATAAATTTTACTGTAAATAGAAGGTACATTTGGAATACGTGTCACTTCCAAAATAATATTTCGACCTTCTGAACCCACAATAAAGGGCTGATACATATTTCCTAAAACTAAATTGATATTTGGGCTATATAAATATAGACCTTCAGTTTCATGAAAGATTGGAGCTGCAGAACGATCCATCGCTGGTGTCGCTGCTGTTCCATCATCCAATTCAGAGCGTGCAGCTGTACTGATACGCATGCCGCGAGCATCCAAATCTCCATCATTGATACTCAGTGACTCAGCACGATCATTGGTATTAATACGAATTAAACTGGCTAAACCCAAGGTTTGGTTGTAATTGGTATTGGTTGATTTTAGGGTTTGAAAAATTCGAACTTGTGAACCATTGAAGCTCAAACCATTCGCAACAATTTGAGTCCGTAAACGATAGTCTTTATCTAAGCCGCTGGTGGGCGCACCAGTGATAGGATCAACAACATTACTTGAATTTAAAGACCGTGAAAATACATCCATCCACAAACCAAGTTTGATGTTGTTAGATGCATCATCTGCCGCAATTTTCTTTAATGGTGCCTCAATCGCTAAGTAACCAACATTCCCCTTATTATCTTTCGCAAATTGTTCAACATCTTGATTACCCGCATGGAAAAGCCATGGGTTTTCTGCTGTACCCCAATTAAATCCTTGGTCTGTATAGCGCGTTGCTAATGAACTTTTTCCATTTTTATCTTTGCTATTGGACAGGGCTAAGCCATATATAAATACATCTGCTTTCGATCTGAGGCTCGATACGGTCGCAGTCGAGGCAATTTGTTTTGCTGTAATTTCAGCATTTTTTTTCACCGTTGCTAATGCTGAATCACTCGCCTTTTGAGCTTCAAGCTTGGCATAGTCCGTTGCCAACTGATTGAGGGTTTCTGCAGCTTTGGCATTTAACTGAGCATCTTTTGTTGGATCAATAAGATTTGAACGTGTAATTTTTCCTGAGACATAATTTTTATAAAACGTAGACCCAGTAGGTAAATTACCCGTACTATTGTTACCGTATAGTAACTCAATCATTTCATAGGTATTTTTTAAAGCAGCAGCTTGAGACTTTTCTTTTAACCACGGTGTAATTGATTCTTTCGTTGTACCATCATCTTCTAATTTCAAACCAGACGATGAACCATCATAATAATCATCATAACGCTGATTGTAATATGCCTTCATCGTTGGTGATTCAAGATAAGACTGTACTAATCGGCCACGATATTCTGTTGAATATGTTGCTATGGTTTCATTGGTTATACGTGTAGCATTATTGGTCTCATAGGTGCTTTTAGAACTTAAGAAAGTGGAGTCATAAACACCGTTATAGCCCGTAACTCGGCCTTGCTGATAGGCATCAACATATGCAGCTTTATAGATTTTATCGTAAGCACGCTGGCCTAATTGTTCATAGTTTTCACCAGTAGGAATAATCCGAATAAAACCTGTATCGTTTTTCCCTGGATCAACCATACCAGACGCATAACTAGAAGCCGTAGAACGGTCATTTGGCCCTTGAAAGACCATTTTGAAATTTTCTAAAGTGAGTGCAACACCTTCACCCGTTGTGGCTGAAAGTGCTTCATCTGATAAATCTTGAAGCGCATAAACAGATGGTGCAGCGAACATGCTGACTGCGGCTGCTAAGCAACTCTGGCGGAATAACTTAGCCTGGGTGAATTGAGTCATCTCGACCTTCCTTTTATCAGATGCTCTGCATCTCTCTTATATTTATTCCTGAGAACTGGCTTTGATGTTATTGTCCATTTATTCCTTAAATGGAGACTTGTGATAGACCAGTCACTTAATTTTTTATTATGCTGAATAATTACTCAATTGCAAAAACTTCCCCACCGAATGGTCTATTTTCCGATGAATGACCCAACAAAAAAGCGGGCTAATTCGCCCGCTTTTTTAAACTCAATCCGAAGGATTAAGCTTTCGGTAATGTCACACCGGTTTGACCTTGGTATTTACCACCACGGTCTTTATAAGAGGTTTCACACACTTCATCTGATTCGAAGAACAACATTTGTGCGACACCTTCACCCGCGTATATACGTGCAGGTAAGTTGGTTGTATTCGAAAATTCTAAAGTCACGTGACCTTCCCACTCTGGTTCAAGAGGCGTCACATTGACAATAATACCGCAGCGCGCATAGGTTGATTTACCTAAACAAACGGTTAACACATTACGGGGAATACGGAAATATTCGACTGTACGTGCCAGTGCAAACGAGTTCGGCGGAATGATACAAACGTCTGATTCGATATCAATAAAGCTTTTATCGTCAAAGTTTTTAGGGTCAACAATTGCTGAATGAACATTGGTAAAGACTTTAAATTCACGAGCACAGCGCACGTCATAACCATAGCTCGACACGCCATACGAAATAAGCTTTTCGCCATTTTCATCATAACGGACTTGGTTTTCTGCATACGGTTCAATCATGCCGTGTTTTTCGCTCATTTCGCGAATCCAACGATCAGACTTAATAGCCATTTATCTCTATCCAAAAACTTAAATCAATTATTGCGTGGTACTTTAACTGAAATCCGACTTAATGAAAATAAGCTTTGCGGAACTAAGCGGATTTAGTCATTTTCAAATCAATTTAGAGTTTTAAAATCGCAGAATAACTCAGTGGAATCGAAAAACTGACCAAGACTAGCGATGCTGTTCGTTGTAGATTGGCTTGATTGAGCCAACTAATTTTATTCGATGCCAAAACGGAACCAAGAAAGGTCCAAAAGAATGCTATTGGAACAATCAACAACAAAAAGATCAGCATGTGAGCTACATAATACTGCGCATTTTGCCAAGCCAATGCAGGAAAAATCGCAGATGCAAATAATAGTGCTTTAGGATTTAATAACGTCGCAACAAAAAGTTCGCGTGCACGAATGCCCTTTTGATTAAAATTTTCAGCGACAGTTGCTGTACGCCATAATCGCATAGCCAGAAATAGAATATAGCTAGCACTAAACAGTTTTAAAATGGTCGGCAGTAAAGGGAGATGTACGGAAATTTTACCAATGAGAAAACCCCATAGGCTAATCGAAATAAGATAACCAAAGGCTTCCGCTGGAATGAGTCGGAATGATTTACGTAGCCCAACTTGAATACCCGAAGATGCGAGTAACGTATTGGTTGGTCCCGGCGTTAACAAAATACTGATAACTAGACCAATAAAAAACCATGAAATCATACTTTGACCTCAAACTTAATCCGCGAAGATTAATTCAGTTGTTTCGTATTAGCAAAATAAAAAATAGAAACGCTTATAAAAAACTCCTTATTTAATTATAAATTCAGTAACTTAAATAGAAAAACAAAACCTTAGCTGAACAGTCATTCAGAGCACCTTACAATTCAAAGAAATATCTTGAACTTATATTTATAAAAGAAATTTCACATGATTCCATGTATACCCTACAGTTTTTACACGTAACAAAATATTATTAAAATAAACGATATAGCTCCATGCCATTCTTACGCATAGCCATTATTTATTGAAGACTAAAAAATCAAAAAAAAATACTTTTCAAAAATAATTGATTAAGTTATGTTCAATTGAGTAGTGGAAATTAAAATTAAAACTCATCAAATCAATATTCAAAATTTATGTGTAAAAGGACGTTTCTATGAACCAATGGACAAAACTCACGTTACTCTCGGTTACTTTGGCGTGTATTACTGCTTGCTCAAATGATCAATCTACTTCAAAAAATACCACGGAAGGAAAAAGCGCAGAAACTGCTACATCTGACAAACTTCAAACCAAGTTCGTAACCATTGCAACTGGTGGGGCATCAGGACCTTACAATGTGATTGGGACAAGTCTTGCAGAAATTTATAACAAAACCTTTGGTGTAAATTCTAAGACTCAAACTACAGGTGCATCCGTCGAAAACTTAAACCTTCTGAAACAGAATAAAGTTGAAATGGCATTTGTTATGAGTGACAGCTTAACAGAAGCACTGAACGGAACAGGAAGTTTCGCAAATGGTAAAGTTGAGAATGTCAGCCAAGTCGCAGCGCTTTATCCCAACTACGTACAAATCGTAACCTCTAAAAAATCAGGGATCAAAAATATCGAAGATTTGAAAGGTAAACGTATCGCTGTAGGTGCACAAAATTCAGGTGTAGAAGTAAATGCACGTACACTGTTGAATGGTTTTGGAATCACCTATAAAGATATTAAAGTTGATTATTTAGGCTATGCTGAAGCCGCTGATGCTTTAAAAGGTGGCAAGCTTGATGCAGCATTCCTGACTAGTGGCATTCCAAATTCATCACTCATGGAACTTCAACAAAGCTTTGATCTACAGTTAGTTTCAATCAATGCAGATAAAGTCAAAGAAATAGCTAAAGATCAAAGTTATTTCTTACCGATGATTATTCCAAAAGGCACATATGGCAATACTGCGGACATTCAAACTGCCGCAATTAAAAATGCATTAGTTGTTCGCACAGATATATCGGATGATGATGTCTACAAACTAACAAAAACTTTCTTTGACAGTTTGCCTCAATTGGCAACTTCACACCAAGCAGCAACAGAAATCACGCTTGAAGGTGCTCAACAAGGCCTTGTAGCGCCTCTACATCCAGGCGCGAAACGCTACTATGATGAAGTGGCTAAAAAATAATAAGCTTCAAAAAAATGCAGTTTATACTGCATTTTTTATATTGTTCTTCTTAATCTATGCTAGCTATCCAACACTGTATACGCAGGTTAGAGTTGAAACTGATATATGCAAAATTTCAACTGATCAATTTGATTTACAGTGGAAGCATTCAGTAGAAAAGACGGCTTGGTCTGACCAATATCAGCGTCAAAAGAATACGTTTTTACTGCGCCACACCGATTTGATTTCATTTGGTGCAGGTACACCCTCAAATTATCCCATTGAGTTTCAAAAAAATGGTGTGATTAGAATGCGGGTCAATCAAAATATAGATGAAATCAACTGGGTGATTTCTAGAAATATGCAAGGCACGATCCTCGCTGACCAAAAAATTTGGTCTATTTTTCAAAGTTACCCAGACTATAGTTTGGTCAACATCTCGGTTCAATATCAACCCAAATGGAAGTCTTGGTGGATTGGAGAATGCCTATGAATTCCAAAGAAGATAAAGTTGTATTAGAACAACTCGATGAGAAACAACAACAAGCCATATTAGAAAAATTTGATCGGGAATCTGTTACTCGAATCAATATGAGCAAATCTGTTACCTACTTTGTTGCATTTGTAGCGATCTTTTATTCATTATTTCATTTATTTATTACGTTTAATCCTTTACCTGAGTTAATACAGCGTGCAGCCCATGTCGCTATTGGCCTAGCACTCATTTTTTTACTCTATCCAGCTCGTCAAACAAGCTCCCGACAGCATATTTCACTTCTCGATTGGTTCTTGGCTTTGCTTTCCATCTTCAGTTTTTTATATTTATGGAAAGAATATCAATCTATTATGACCACTCGAGGTGGTATTCCAAATACCTTAGATATCGCGTTTGCAATTATGAGTGTGGTATTAGTCATAGAAGCAACTCGCCGGGTCATGGGGTGGATGTTGCCCATTTTAAGTTTAATTTTCCTGACCTATACATTTATCAGTCACTTTGATTGGATGCCAGATCGATTACTTACTCGCCCTTATACAATCAGCGACATTTTCGGACATATGTATTTAAAAACCGAAGGCTTATATTCTTCGGCAATTGGTGCATCCGTCACCTTTATTTTCTTATTTATCCTTTTTGGTGCTTTTCTTGCAAAATCAGGTATGGGGAAATTATTCAATGATCTTGCCATGGCGCTGGCTGGACATAAACAAGGTGGGCCTGCCAAAGTTGCTGTAATTTCAAGTGGATTTATGGGCAGTATTAATGGCACTGCTGTTGCCAATGTTGTTGGTACAGGCTCATTTACTATTCCATTGATGAAAAAGATTGGTTATCACAAGAATTTTGCTGGTGCCGTTGAAGCCAGTGCATCCGTTGGTGGACAAATTTTGCCACCAGTCATGGGTGCGAGTGCCTTCATTATGGCCGAAACAACTGGCGTGAGTTATGGCACAATTGCACTAGCCGCCTTATTACCTGCTTTATTGTATTACCTTGGCGTCATGGCTCAAGTTCATTTCCGTGCGGGTAAAGATGATCTGAAAGGCGTACCTAAAGCTGATTTACCAAAAGTAAAAGAAGTTCTAAAAGAGCGTGGACATTTACTTATTCCAATTTTGGCACTGGTCTTTTTCTTATTTCAAAATATTCCTGTGAGCTATGCTGCTGTCTACACCATCGTCCTGACCATCTTTGTAGCAGCTATAAGAAAATCAACACGAATGGGTGTAAAAGATATTTTAGATGCGCTCGTTGATGGAGCCAAACAATCATTATCTGTGATGGCTGCTTGTGCTGTCGTTGGTATTATTATCGGCGTAGTAAGTCTGACAAGTTTTGGTTCAGTAATGACTTCTTCAATTATGAGTTTAGGTGCAGGTAGTCTCTTTCTCACTTTATTTTTGACCATGATTGCATCGATGATTTTAGGCATGGGGCTTCCATCTATTCCGGCCTATATCATTACTGCCACTATGGCAGCACCAGCACTCGCAAACTTTGATATTCCTGTATTAGTCGCGCATATGTTTGTGTTCTATTTTGGTTTATTTGCAAACATCACCCCACCAGTTGCCCTTGCCGCCTTTGCTGGTGCAGGAATTGCAGGCGGTGATCCAATGCGCACTGGGTTTCAGGCCTTAAAACTATCTCTTGCTGGTTTTATTGTTCCATTTTTATTCGTTTATAACCCTGCCATGCTGATGATTGATACCACCAATGTTGCAGTCAATGCTCGAGAATTTGCCTTTCCTGCATGGACAACTATAGTGAGTATTACTGTCACTTCAGTGATAGGAATTCTCGCTTTAGGCTCCGCAGTTGAAGGTTATTTCAAGACTTATCTCAACTGGTTCTGGCGTATTTTTTTAGGTGTGGGTGCGCTGTGTATGATTATTCCAGAAACCATTACAGATATTGTAGGCATTATCATGGTCATCATCGCAATTACGGTGAATATTATCACTGCTAAACGTAAAGCAAACCCGTCTCTTTCCTCCTAAAAAACCAATTAAAAAGCCCGGTAATTACCGGGCTTTTTAATTTCTTAGACTAAGGCGTACCCTCATTTGATGGGTGGGTTTTAATGACTTCAAATAATATTTAAAATTATTTGTTCCTCTATATTTTTTCAATGCTAAGCCCCTTGTAACAGAGGACATTTGGCAAAAAATCTAAGACACAATGCGTTTGTACAGTTACTGCCGTTCAAAGAATTGATCCTAGCCAAAATAATAGAAATATCGTGAAAGCTATTTTGTAAAAACTAAGTACAAACGCGACATCCTTTGATATGCCTCAAGAATTTTATCCTTGGCAGACGGCTTATAATCGCAAGGCAAATAAGAAATTGTGCAAATCGTTTTTTAGATGTGTAATTCATAGACATCGTTGAATGTCTAAAGTTCAGTACTCATAATTTTCAAACACTCCCAATACCACGTTATAAAAAATCTGGCACGAGGCCAGATTTTAATACGGTCAACTTAAATTTCAGTTCACCCTTAGAAAATACGGTTTTTATCTTTTTCAGCCTGAGGCAATGCGTCTGCAATTTTTTGCGCAATCGCCATATAGCTTTCTGCAGCATCATCACCAGCAATCACGGACGGTTTCCCTGCATCGGCATTTTCACGAATTTGTACGTTCAGCGGTAAACGACCTAAGAGTGGAATGTCGTATTGGGCTGAAAGTTGGTCGCCACCACCTGTGCCAAAGATTTGCTCTTCATGTCCACAGTTCGAACAGATATGGGTCGACATATTTTCAACCACACCCATTACAGGGATGTGTACACGGTTAAACAACTCAATGCCTTTGGTCGCATCCATTAATGCAACGTTTTGTGGTGTCGTCACGATCACAGCACCTGTCACTGGTATACGCTGTGCAAGCGTCAACTGAATATCACCTGTGCCTGGCGGCATATCAATGACCAATACATCCAGATCAGGCCATAAAGTTTGGTTAAAGAGCTGCATTAACGCCCCCGTCGCTTTCGGCCCACGCCAAGCCACTGGCGTATTGTTATCCCCAGTTAAGTGACCAATTGAAAGTACAGCCATACCATATGCTTCGATAGGAACAAATTGCTCAGCTTCGATCATCGGCGTGCGGCCTGCGTTACCAAGCATCGTTGGAATACTTGGACCATAGATGTCTGCATCTAATACCCCAACCTTTAAACCCAGCTGTTGTAATGCAAGCGCCAAATTCACAGTGGTGGTCGATTTACCCACACCGCCTTTACCAGATGACACCAAAATGACATTTTTAATGCGTGGATGTTTCGGTACATCACGTTGCAGAGGAGCCGCTTTTTGAATCGGCGGATTATTCGGATCAACTTCAGCAGGTGCTTCAGGTGTTTTCGCAGACGCATCCACAACTGGAGGTAACTGGCTTTTGGCTGCTGAACTCTCTGCTTTTTCTTGGCTAGAACAGCTTTCGCCTTCTGCATGATGATGACCACAACCACCTTCAGATTTATGCCCTGTTTTTTGTTGAATCACATGCATATTCAGTTCGTTAATGCCGCATTTTTCCAACGCATCAGCCAAATCGTCATGGATTTTTTGCAAGTCATCGGCTTCTGAAGGAAAGGTATTAATCGTGATCTGTAAGATCTGACCTTGCACATTTACCTGTGTAATACGGTCTTTTAAGGCATTATTCGAATTGGGAAGTACATAGTTTTGTAAAACCTGTTGGATTTCCTCTTCTTTCACCTCTTGGGAGGGTGAAAACACAGATTTTAGAGAAGAAAGCCACGACATTATGTTGTCTCCAAACAGGAACATCAAAAGATAATAGCGATAGTTTACCTGTTCATCTGCCACAGAGTAAGAGGGAGATGAATGACTTATCCCTATAAGCTTATAAAGTTGAGTAACTGATGTTACGCACCTAAAAGTAATTTCGCATTTTAAAAATGATTTTTAAGTCTATTCAACGGAGTCTTATATCTAGGGTTTGAATAAAGAGATTAGCCTTCGGCTGGAGGTACTTTTGTTTTGGCAAAAGTACCCAAAACCATTGTCATCCGCAAAACTCGTTCACTAGCGTCAAATTATTCAAAGTATCGCAAAACCATTTTTGATTAGAAGGAGTCCTGTCTCAAACACTTGCGGATGACCTTACCGCGTATCATTCTTTTATTTGAAGCAAACGGTGCGTCTGATGTTACTGCGTAACATCAGTGAGTAATTTAGTCAGCTTTCAAGCAAGTTTTCAAGCGTGTGCCACTTAAAATGCCCTTATAGTTGATCTATGCGGCTAAACCAAAGGCACTAAATTTGAAATTGATTACATATCAACCATACATTTTCAGAGCAATTTCAGTCTATATTTCAATCGTTTCAACAGAATAATCAAAGCGATGGATGTGCAATCTAAAGGCACATTTTGTACTTTTAATTTTAAAAATGGGGAAGACTATGTATAAGAAGTCTGTGTATAAAACGACTTTATGCGCCTTGATGCTCCTGACTTCAGCAGCCTATGCAGAAATTGCGACTGAAGCCATTCAAACACCTGACCGACAAACTGTAGCAATTGGTGATAGCCTCGATCTCATGCGCTCGCGTATGCAAGCTTCTCCGATGAAAATGCTGTCCTATCCGCTGCAAGAGAAAAATCTGCCTGCGAAACTAGCAGTAGATTACACCTATGAAATTGCCAATATGCGCTACGTGATTACCGTAGTCGATGATCAAGTCAAAAATATTAAGACTGAAAATTTAGATGGATTAAAACAATGAATCCTAAAAAAGCCGCTCTTGATAGAACGGCTTTTTTGATCAGCCCCAATTAAGCTTGATCATCTTTTTTAAACTTATGCAGTGTGTCAGTGGCTTTCTTTTTTAACTCGTCAAATTTCTCTGTCGCCTGCACTTTGAGTTCATCAAATTTTTCGACAGCCTCATGTTTAAGTTCGGAGGCTTTGACTTTGGCTTCATCTAATTTGTGACTGGCTTCTGCTTTTAACTGCTCTAGACGGTCTTTGGTTTCTGCATGCTGTTCTGCATGTTCATGTTTGGCGTCATTTAAGGCTTTTTCACCCTCAAGCTTGAGCTCTTCAACTTTATGCTTTGCACCATCGAGTGCTTTTTCGCCTTCTAGTTGCGCCTCTTTGGCTTTGAGCTTTAGATCATCACCCAACTCTGACGCTTTATCTTTCAATTGATCAATTTTATTTTCAGTTGTCATCTCGCTCACCCTATTCTCAGTTATTGCCTAACAATAGTTATAACGCGATTTGAAGCAGATACCTGAAATAGACGCATTTAGAAACAAATCAACCACAGGAAAACGCCATGTGATTGCCTATTTTCACAATGGCTTGATGCAAATATGCATGGTCGATTTTACTCTATGCTTTTAATTTTAAAGGGTGATGTAATGCAAAGAGACCAACACCATTCTGATGCATTGATCTCTTGAAATGAAACTTATTTGCTGACCGTACTCATAAAGCTCACTGCGGAAAACAGCCAAATAAACAGGATAAAACTCCGTCCCTGATTAAAATGCGCGACATCGGTACCATGCAAAATATTATGACGGGTCATCGCTACGGTAGAGCTGTTATCCATTTGATAGGCCGCCAATTCGGCAAAATACGGATTCAACTCATTAGCGATTTTAGATTTGTGCCACAGGCTTTTAATTTCGCTGCCTTTAAGCCCCGGTACAATTTTATAGACATCGACAAACTTGGTACCGCTCTGCTTTAAAAAGCCCGTTTGAATCAGTACATCAGTTAAAATGCCTTCTAACTGTGCATACAAGACAGGGATACAACCGGCATGGAAATTCAGCTTATACAGTTTAAAAGCTTCAAGTAGAACCAAACGACGTTGCGCTTTATTTTCACCAATCTCTAAGGCATCAAAGGCTTTCAACATTTCTGTCTGAAAAAACTCGGTGTTAATCGCATCGAGTAAATGAAACTGTTTTTGATCTTCATGTTGATGAAGCAGTTGCCAAAAATACAATAAATTTAAAGCATCATTCGCTACTTTCATTTCTATAGGCTGATCTAGTTCATCGGCCAAAATATCGAAATAAGGCTCATCTTGTGCCAAATGACGCAGGGTTTGAATCAGTAAGGCATGCTCATCTGCAGAAATCTGTTCTAAATATTGCTGCGCATCTTTAATAATGTGATGCCCCAATTTATGACGCTGTTCATTTTGAGGAATACGAGTGATTGGCTGATCGTCTTCATAGTCATCTTCATACATGGGCTTGTTACTCTTAGGCATCACAGTTATGCCCTATTATCACTGTAATTGTGTCAGCAATATAGATTTTTTTACTTTTGCAAAGATTTCACCTATTCCCTTGTGCAAGTACTGGCTATCTCATGTAAAATTACAGCCCATTGCATAAATACGAATGAGAGAGTCATATCCGTGCGTAATATTTTAGTTACTAACGCCCTTCCATACGCGAATGGCCCAATTCATATGGGTCATTTACTCGGTTATATCCAAGCTGATATTTGGGTTCGTGCCATGCGTGCAATGGGTCATAACGTGACTTATGTATGTGCGGATGATGCTCACGGCACAGCGATTATGCTACGTGCGGAAGCCAATGGTATTTCGCCTGAACAGCAAATTGCCAATGTGCAAAAAGAACATGAACGTGACTTTGCTGGCTTTAGAGTTGACTTTGACCATTACGACTCAACTAATAGCCCTGAAAACCAAGCACGCGCTTCAGAGATTTACATTAAGAACCGTGAAGCGGACAACATTGCTGTACGCCCTGTGACGCAATTGTTTGACCCTGAAAAAGCAATGTTCTTGTCGGATCGTTTCATTAAAGGTACATGCCCGAAATGTAAAGCGGAAGACCAATACGGCGACTCATGTGAAGTGTGTGGTACAACATACAACGCAACTGAATTGTTGAATCCAAAATCGACTTTAAGCGGTGCGACACCTGTAGAAAAATCTTCAGATCACTACTTCTTTAAGCTACCGAATTTTGGTGATTACCTACAAAAATGGACACGTGACGAAGGTCGTCTGCCTGTGTCGATTGCCAACAAACTCGATGAATGGTTTGAAGCAGGTCTGTCTGATTGGGACATCTCACGTGATGCGCCTTACTTCGGTTTTGAAATTCCAGATGCGCCAAACAAATACTTCTACGTTTGGGTTGATGCGCCAATTGGCTATATGTCGAGCTTTGAAAACTACATCAAGACTAAACGTCCTGACCTAAGCTTTGAAGACTACTGGAAAAAAGATTCTAAAAATGAGGTGTATCACTTCATTGGTAAAGACATCGTTTACTTCCACGCGTTGTTCTGGCCTGCAATGCTTGAAGGTGCAAACTACCGTACCCCTACAAGCCTATTCGTAAACGGTTTCTTGACTGTAAATGGTCAGAAGATGTCTAAATCTCGTGGTACATTCATTAAAGCGGAAACGTATCTTGAGCATTTAAACCCTGAATACTTACGTTACTACTTCGCGTCTAAACTTTCTGACAAAGTTGAAGATTCTGACTTGAACCTTGATGATTTCGTTCAGAAAGTAAACTCTGACTTGGTTGGTAAAGTGGTTAACATCGCAAGCCGTTGTGCGAAATTCATCAATACTAAATTTGATAACAAACTAAGTGCAACATGTGCTGAACCTGAATTGGTACAAAGCTTTATTGATGCAGGCGCTTCAATCGCAGCGCAATACGAAGCACGTGAATTCTCTGCGGCAATCCGTGAAATCATGGCGCTTGCAGATAAAGCCAACCAATACATCGACGAGAAAAAGCCTTGGGCACTTGCGAAAATTGAAGGCGAGGAACAGCAAGTTCATGATGTATGTTCTGTTGGTATTAACTTGTTCCGTCAATTGGCGGTTTACCTTGCACCAGTACTTCCTACCTTGGCAGCAGAAGTTCAAAGCTTCTTAAAATTAGAATCTTTCGACTTTGCGTCTGGTAAAACGATTTTGGTGGATCATGAAATTGCTCAATTCCAACCATTGATGCAGCGTGTAGACCCGAAAGCGGTTGCTGCTATGGTTGATGCATCTAAAGATTCTTTAGCTGCACCTGCCGAAGCACCAAAAGCTGAGAAGAAAAAAGAGAAGAAAGCTGAAAAGAAACCTGAGCTTAAAGTTGGCGAAGCTGAAATTATCGGTATCGAAGACTTTATGAAAGTTGACCTGCGTGTGGCTGAAGTTTTAGAAGCAGCTCATGTTGAAGGTTCTGACAAACTGCTTCAATTGACTTTAAATGTTGGTGAAGCTGAACCGCGTAACGTATTTAGCGGTATTCGTGAGTTCTACCAACCTGAAGACCTTAAAGGTAAACTGGTGGTGATGGTGGCTAACCTTGCACCACGTAAGATGCGTTTTGGTATTTCTAACGGTATGGTTTTAGCTGCGGGTAATGGCGAAGGTGTTTGGGTAATTTCACCTGAAACTGGTGCTAAAGCTGGTGATAAAGTTTCTTAATTTTTTAGATTAAGATAAGAAAAGCCTCTACGTTGTAGGGGCTTTTTTATGCCTAAAAGTTCCCTCTCCTTTTAGGAGAGGGTTAGGGAGAGGTCTTCTTATAAATTTGAGATGATTTTATTCATTAGTTCTAATATTTTGAATTAATTCATATATAGCTTCTTGATCTGCTTTAGGTGCAACTAAAGATGGCTTAAAAACACCATCCATTATCATTTGATATTCAGCATTTAATAGCTTTTGATCCAACCAATTAAGATTCAAGTTTAACCATTGAACTAATTCAATAAAATCTTCTGCTAAATCATGTCCAACCTTTTCAATTAAATGTGTTCTTAAGTCAATTGGATACAAATTATTTTTAGCTTTTGTTAATACGTCAAATATTGTTAACAATAACCAAGCAACTGAGAACTTTGGAGTGTCATAAATTTCTTCTCTTAATCCATATTCTTTTCGTATAGATTTTTCATGTGAAAAATACCTTATTTCAAGTAGCCTTGCTCTTTGAATATATGTTTCTAAAATTTCATTTTGAATATAACTTTTAGTTTTAAAAATTAATTCATCTAAAGTGTAGAGTTCAATATTTGTATTTTTAGTAGCCTCTATTGCACCAGATTGGAAACCAATTTGTGAGATAATAAAACCCTTATCTGCTCCAATATCATCGACTATAGTGCGTAGGGCTAAAACTTTTTCTTTTGGAACTTTTGTTTTCCGATATTTTGCTTCTATCACCCATTTGATATTTGTACCTAAATATTTAGAAGTAACATAAACATCAATATCATGTTCGGTTCGAACACCAGTAATAGTCTCATTGGTAACAGCCTTTACTCCTAGACTACGAAAATGCTGTGCTATTTTTTCCTGAAAATCAAACCAATCTTTCGCCATTTTTTCAATTTATTAAATATGTACTACTATAGATTATATTTTTTAATCAAACCCGCATACAAATTTTAACTCTTTCAAATATATACCTCTCCCTAACCCTCTCCTAAAAGGAGAGGGAAAATTCATTGTGACCCCAATGAAACCATTCATTCCAAACAACTAAAAACTTTAAGCATTCACTATGCTAAAAAGAGCTAAAACTAAAATATTGACAAATCGCTCTATGAAAAAAACTACTTATTAAAATTAAAGTAAATTTAATTTATTGATATTTCACTATCTTTATATAAAATGTGCTCGCTTTTTATAATTTATTAATCTTAGGGGTACAACATGAAAAAATTATTGGTTGCAGCACTAGCAGTTTCGACAGTGGCTTTCACTGGCTGTTCAATCCGTATGGCGGATATGACTGTAGCTTCTACAAAAAACTATAATTTAAACTCAAATCAATTCGTAAAAGGTCAGCGCGTTACTGGTGAAGATAAAGTACCAGTTGTGTTATTCCCACTAGGTATTCCAAATTTCAAAACAGCAATTGACCGTGCTATCGAAAAAGACCGCTGTGCAGTTGCACTTTCAGACGTTGTTATCACTCAACTAAACCAAGCATTCCTTGTTGGTCAAATTGGCTATCGCGTTGAAGGTACACAAGTTATTGACCGTTCACAACCAGAATGCAACAAATAAAATTGCATAAAAAAGCTTCTATTCGTAGAGGCTTTTTTTTTCGTTCAATCACTTCATACCAAAAATCAACTTTAAACCCAGCACTGTCATCACTGCCCCAGCTGCCCGATCAAAACCCGCTTTAAACTTCAAATAGACTTTACGTGGTTTTTCTGCCGATAAAGCCACAGCGACCAATGAGCACCACCCTGCATCGATAAAGAAACACAAAACTGGCAGTACAAAGTAAAAATACGTCGGAATCTCTTTCGGTAAAAGTGCCGTAAAAATACTGGCTAACACAATTGCAATTTTCGGATTCGACAACTGGGTAATTAAACCAGTGGTAAATGCACGATGGAGTGACATTTGCGAACTGCTCGAATTGCCTGCTTCGATGGGTTCTTTGGCATGTTTTATAATTTTAAATGCCATCCAAAGCAGATATAAACCACCACAAATTTTTAAAGCCAAATAAGCAGAAGGTACAGCCAATAAAAATGCCTGCAAACCCAATACCGCTAAAAGCCCAAATATTGCAGCGCCTAAACCTGTACCAAGTGCAGTAAATAAACCGTGTTTACGTGAAATCGCAATGGAATTCTTCGCCACATAAATTGACGTTGGCCCCGGGCTCATTGCACCAAGTAATAGTGCTGCCGCAATCGAGCCTAATATCCAAAATGATTCCACTGTCACACCGTTTTCACTTAAATTCGTGGCAATTTTACAGATAGAATCTCTGAATTTCTCCCTATAATTTGCAGTGTTTATTTTAATTGACCAAATTTTTCACTATAAATAACTTGAATACCGCATTAATCCATCGCATGATCGCTAAAAGTACAAATTAATATCAAGACAATGAAATTAGCCGAAGCCCTACTTTTACGCAGTGACTTACAAACTAAATTGGCCTCGCTGCAACAACGAATCAATAACAACGTGCTCATTCAAGAAGGTGATGCACCTAGCGAAGAACCGAATGCTTTAATTCAAGAAGCATTTGCTGTAAATACAGAACTTTATGGCTTAATTGAAAAGATTCACGCCACCAATGCACAAGCTAAAACCAGTTCAGGACGCTCCATGCTTTCAGTGCTCAATGAACGTGATTTGTTGACCCAGCAGCATCGAATCTTGCAACAAGCAATTGACAGCTCACGCCGTGAAAATGGTCGTTATAGCTCGAGTGAAATCCGTTGGATTAAAACCATTGCAGTGGCAGATTTACAGAAACAGGCTGACAGTATTAGTCAGCAACTTAGACAAAATAATTTAGAAATTCAGGCATCCAATTGGCAAATAGACCTGATAGATTGACATGATTTAGTCATTTGAACCACGGTTCATTCCAGTTCGGGCATACTGGGCGAGTACAGAGCCTTTTTAAACGTTTGTAAGGCTTTAATCCAACAAACTAAACTGCAGAAGTAAGACGTCTACTTCAAAATGTTCACACATCTGACGTAGCACACTGCATCTGTGACTCTTTACATGTCACGTCTCACTACCGTGTACTGACAGTATGTCCACCCTATTTTTGACGGATCTATCTGCTAGTCGTCATCCGCAGCAGCTTCATTGAGTGCAACATCTTCACGGGGCAATTTATAATCATGGTCATTTACAGGGACACCACCAATGATCATGGTGCGATGTTCGTTTTGAGGACGATGCAATTCGTCAGTCGTATCACAACCCACCATCCAAAAACTGCACAGGCACAGCATAGGCAGCACAGCCCGACTTAATTTGCTCATTGGATGCCCTCCATTTTTATAATTATCTTGCTTATAAATTCAGCATAACATTTTTGTGCAGATATTCACCTTATTTATCTGCCGATTTAGGGTCAGTTGTCAGGAATTATGTCTCGACGGTCTTACCAATGCGTATGCAGATTGATGCCGATAGAAAAATATTTCCTTTTAAAAATAAATAATTGATTCATTTTATTTAACTACATAGAAGACAAGTTACAAAACTGCTATCGAATACGATTTTACTTCGGACACTTTTGTCCGTTTAATAGCTAGATAAATTTAAAATGATGATGCCAAAGAATAATGTCCACACGTCAACAACTCGCTGCACAAAATCGTGAAATCCTTTTAGAAGCTGCGATTGAGGTATTCCGTAGTCACGGAATCAATGCGCCTTTACAACTCATCATCGATCAGGCTCAAGTTGGACGTGCGACGTTTTATCGTAATTTTAATGACCGTCGTGAGTTGGTACTTGCCTTAATGCAAGCTGCCTTGAACCGACTTGAAAAGCGTGCGCTTAATTATGCACAGTTCGATGATGGATTTATTCGCCTCATTCAAGACCATATTTATAATATTCCCTATCTCACGGCTTTAATGGAATATTGGCGTGTGATCGATCGAGATGATCCTGCCATGGTTGAAATATACCAACGACGTGATGCCATTTTACAACCGATGATTGATCAGGCCATTCAAAATGGTCGCTGCAGAGCAGACTTTAAACCGGCGGACTATGCCATGGTCACCTCCATTTTGCGTGCAGCTTTGCAAGGCCATACCGAAGCAGATCAGGAAAAACTCGCCAAACGTGCCGTGGAATTTTTACTACATGGTATTTGCGGGTAACACGTCATGTCCAAATCACCGCGTTTATTGGAACCTGCTCCGGATTGGACACCCGAAGAAAAACCGACTTTGCCCGGCTCTCCTGCTGCGATTGCACATCCGACCTATAAGCGTTTTTTGTATTTCTTTATCGGTTTATTTGTTGCGATCTCGGGCAGCTTAAGTAATGGATTTATCACGGCAAATTTACCCCTTCTACAAGGTGAATATGCCTTAACTCCTTCTGAAGCGGCATGGATCCCTGCGGCATTTGTTATGGCCAATGTCAGCTCCAACCTAATCTTATTTAAAGCCCGCCAACAATATGGACTTAGGCTATTTTCAGAAATTGGCTTGGTATTATTTATCGCGGTGATGGTGCTGCATTTATTTGTCCATACCTATGAAATGGCAATTTTTGCACGGGTGATCAGCGGCTTACTTGCAGCTCCACTCAGTTCGCTTGGGATGTATTACATCATGCAAGCCTTTAAACGTGCTCATTTTGGTCGTGGGCTTTATCTAGCTTTAGGCTTTCAGCAGTTGGGGATACCGCTGGCATGGATCATGTCGCCCTATCTGGTCGATGTCAACGATTGGTCTATTTTTTACACCTTTGAATTAGGTTTAGCCTTATGTTGTTTGGCGATGGTGGTCTCTCTAAAACTGCCACGAAGCCTACGTATAGAAGTGTTTGAAAAGCAAGATTTATTCACCTTTGCATTATTAGCACCCGGCTTTGCGTTGCTATGTATCGTGTTGACTCAAGGCCCGATTCTTTGGTGGTTTGAGGCTGAATGGTTGGCCTATTTACTCATTGCAGCTTTGATTCTATTAGTCGTCGGTCTGACCTATGAACATTTTCGGGTCAATCCCCTGATTGTCACACGCTGGCTCGGAACATCGTCGACCGTGAGTTTTATTATCGGTGCCTTTGCCATTCGCTTTCTCATGTCAGAACAAAGCTATGCAGCCGTGAATTTTTTGAAAACCATGGGCATGGGACCCGACCAATTTGTTTCCTTTTATACCGTCGTGCTGATCGGGATTGTCTTAGGTACAGTGTTTAGTGCCCTGACCTTTTCCAAAGAAAAAATCGTGCTTCATCTACTCGGTGCAGCAGGTCTCGTGCTCTTTGCCTGTGCGCTGGATTACCACCTGACCAGTGATGTACGACCGCATGATTTTTATTGGAGTCAGTTTTTGGTGGGCTTTGCCAGTGGCATGTTTATTGGCCCACTTTTGCTTACTGGCATTGTCAGTGCTTTGCAAAAAGGCCCATCTCACATGGTGACGTTTATCGTGCTGTTTTCTGCAACGCAAACCTTTGGGGGATTGGTTGGATCATCGTTCTTTTCGACCTATCAGCAAATGCGTACCCAAACTTATCAGGCACAGATTTATAATGATTTATCGCAAACCTCCCCTATAGTCGAACAGCGCCTACAACAATTGGCGCAAAGTGCGCATCAATATTCTTTAGACCCTAATTTAGATCAACAACAAGCCATACGTAGCCTTAATCAAACCATCACTCGAGAAGCCCAAGTTCGAGCCTATAACGATGTGATTTTTTTAAATGGCATATTCGCCGTTTTATTGTTGCTTTGGGGTTTATTGCTGATGGGCAAAAATAAATATCAATTACGCCAACAGCAACGCACGGATAGTAGTTAAAATTTTCCCGACTTAAACAACATAAGCAACCGCCCAATGACCTAATTGATATTGAGAACAACATGACCGAAGACCATAAACCCACTGAGCAAGCAGCACCGCAGCAACCACAAACAGCAACCGCTATGCCTGCGCCATCGAGCAAGCTTATTTCTACGCCGCAGCGTACCCTGGTTTTCATGTTGATTATCCTCTTGTTGGGGATTGCACTGATCTTATGGGCGTGGCGGATTGGTCCATTTCATAACAGTATCGAGTCGACTGAAAATAGCTATGTCAAAGGCAAAACCACGGTGCTTTCATCACAAATTAATGGTTATGTGAAAGATGTTTTGGTGACGGATTTTGATCATGTGAAAAAAGGTCAAGTGCTTATGCATATCGATGCAACGACCTATGATCAAAAAGTCACACAGGCTGAATCTGGGGTGGAACAAGCACAGAACTCACTTGCCAATCAAAGCCAGGCCATTGAACAACGCAGAGCAGATATTACGGCAGCCGAAGCGAAAGTGGACCAATCACGTGCGGCCTATGAATTAGCTCTTGCACAAATGACGCGCTACCAACAACTCGGCAATACTGGCGCTGCATCGAAATCAGAACAAGATAAAGCCACTGCAGACGCTAAAAATAGTTTGGCCCAACTTCATCAAGCAGAGGCCAATTTGCTGGTTGCCAGAGAATCATTCAAAACTGCACAAGTTGCAGCGACAGGGCTTAAAGCGCAAGTGAATAGTGCTAAAGCACAATTTGATCAGGCAGTGACCACCAAAGACTACAGCACGATTGTGGCACCTATGGATGGTCAACTTGGCGAAGTCAGCCCGCGTATTGGTCAATATGTTGCGGCAGGCACTCAACTGATGTATTTGATTCCACAGCAGCGCTGGGTGACTGCCAACTTTAAAGAAACGCAAATTGCAGATATGCATATTGGTCAAAAAGCGTGGTTCAGCGTCGATGGCATGAAACATCAAAAATTTTACGGCAAAGTTGAGCAAATCTCCCCTGCGGCTGGTTCTGAATTTAGTGTATTGAAACCTGACAATGCCACAGGAAATTTCACCAAAGTCGTGCAACGCATTGCCGTGAAAATTGCGATTGATCCCAGACCCGGTATGTCTGTCGTGACCTCTGTTGATGTTGCTAGTTAGCGGATGCTGGTAGTGAAGTGCATTAAGTAAAGTTGAGCTGAACAAGATGTAAAGGATTTCATCTTCCGCACCTACCGTTTTACAATGCCTACCTATTTGACCTCTAACCACCAAGATAACGATTACCAACATGTTTGAATCTATCGCCCACGCCATTCCTGAGCAGACTATTCAATATCAAGGGGTTGATTTGTGTATTAAGCGTTTGGACTTGGTACACCCACAAATATCAGGCAATAAATTTTATAAACTCAAATATAATTTTATTGAGGCGCAGAAATTAGGGTTTAAACAGGTGCTTAGCTTTGGCGGTGCTTATTCAAATCACATTGCAGCCACAGCATATGCTGCACATTTATTTGGATTCGGTAGTCTAGGCATCATTCGTGGAGAAGAATTACAACATCAAGCCCGAAATCCTACTTTAGCCACCGCCGAACAGTTTGGTATGCAGCTCAGTTTTGTCACACGCCAACAGTATCGAGAACAGAAACAAGCAGACGCTTTAGCGCAATTACGACAGGAATTTCCCGAACATTATGTCATTCCTGAAGGTGGAACCAATGCATTGGCTATCCGTGGCTGTAGAGAAATCTTAAGCCATGAAAATCAAAAAAATTTTGATCTCATCTGCTGTGCAGTCGGTACAGGTGGAACCATAACGGGCTTGATTGAAGCCAGTGCTGAACATCAACATGTTCTTGGCTTTTCAGCGCTCAAAGGCAATTTTCTTTGCGACGATGTTGCTCAGCTGACGCAGAAAACCAATTGGAGCATCAGTGATGAATTTTGCTGTGGTGGCTATGCCAAAACAACGCCGGAACTTTTACAGTTTATGCATGACTTTGAGCAACGCTATGCGATTCCATTAGAACAGGTCTATACGGCTAAAATGCTGCGAGGTATTTTCTGCATGATTGAGCGGGGTCAAATTACAAGCCATCAACGTGTTTTAGTGATTCATACTGGTGGCCTACAAGGTCGCCTGAAAGGTTCAACCGAAGCGCTAAAAAGCGTATAATCCTGCGTCCTTTCTTCCACGCGGAAACTTACCATGTCGCAAAATCAATATGATGTCCTTGTTTTAGGTGCTGGCGCATCAGGCTTAATGACGGCATTTAAAGCGGCGCAGCGTGGACGCAAAGTTTTGGTGGTTGAAAAAGCTAATAAAGTTGGCAAAAAAATCCTAATGTCTGGCGGCGGTAAATGCAATTTCACCAATTTATATGTCGAACCAGAAAATTATATTTCACATAATCCGCACTTTGTTATTTCAGCATTAACTCGCTATACCAACTGGGACTTCATTGGTATGGTCTGCGAATATGGCATTGAGTACGAAGAGCGCAAACATGGGCAGTTATTTACCCAAAATGGTGCAAAAGAAATTCTCGCCATGCTATTGGCAGAATGTGACAAAACAGGCTTGGTGGATATTAAAACCAACTGTGAAGTAAAAGCAGTCAATGCCTTGCCAGAACAAGGCTTTCAAGTGGCAACCAATCTAGGCTATTTTGAAGCAGAATCGGTGGTTATTGCCAGTGGCGGTCTTTCTATTCCTACTTTAGGTGGTTCAGGAATTGGCTATGAGATTGCCAAACAATTTGGTCATTCTGTCTACCCCACTCGCGCTGGCTTAGTACCCTTCACTTTCTCCGATAGTTTTAAAGAAGTCACCACACGCTTGAGCGGCAATGCTGTTGAAGCCACGTTATCGAATGAGTTAAACAGTTTTACTGAGGCTCTACTCTTTACTCACCGTGGTTTAAGTGGCCCAAGCTCATTGCAGCTTTCAAACTACTGGGATGTCGGCCAACGCTTTAATATCAATTTCCTTCCAGCTTTAGATGTTTTAGATTTCCTCAAATCTAAGAAATCTAGTCAACCCAAAGTGTTACTGCGTACACTGTTCAATGAACACTTACCGAAAAGTGTAGTTATAGAATTACAAAATCTGATTTGGCCTGAACAAGCTGAATTAGCCATTGGCAATATTAGTGATGAAAAACTAGAACTTATTGCAAGCCGTTTAGAAAGCTTTGAAGTGAAGCCATCAGGCACTGAAGGTTACCGTACTGCTGAAGTTACACTCGGTGGTGTGGATACCACTGAAGTCTCATCAAAAACCATGGAAAGTAAAAAACAGAAAGGCTTGTACTTTATTGGCGAAGTGCTCGATGTAACGGGTCATTTAGGTGGATACAATTTCCAATGGGCATGGGCTTCTGCACATGCGGCTTCTGAATACGTCTGATCTCGACATAGAATGAATTAATCATAATCTGCAGATGATCTCTGCATAAAAAAGGCTGATTCATTCAGCCCTTTTTTTATGCCCGATCTGACTTATTCAAGATAGTCGGTTTTAAATAATGATACTGACGACGACGAAGTTCGTTGAATTGTCAGATCCATTTTTTCAACGGCAACTGAAATATGTTGTGGTTGCACGCTTGCTGTTTGTTTGAGTGTCGAAACTAAAGTATTGAACATTGAAATTACCCCCATTTTGTCATTCCTTTGCACGGATCATAGGTGTCATTCATGACAGCAATATGAATCCTAAGTTTTTATATTTTAAGTAATATTCCATATATCACTATTACTTAAAATACCAATTTTCGAGTAAATTTCAATCATTATTTTTGGACTGATTGGTATAATTTTTTTCACTTTCTGGCGGTGATTGTTCTGTCTGCTCCAAATCAGTGCGTTCTGATTTTGCAAAAATAAAGCGTCGTGCGCTCGCCAAAAAACCCACCGTGATCCCTGCAATAATCACTGGGGCTAAAAATTTATTCGGTGCTTTTGCCATACAATATTCCTTATAGAGCATTAAAATCGACCACTTAAGCGTGGCCGATTTTTTTAAAGACAGAATAGTTTAATTTGGATCATCTGGTTTTGGCGGGGTTAAAGGTGCCGAATTTTCAGCCTCGCCTGTCGATCCAAATGGATTATTTTGTGGTTGATCACTTGGGTTTACATCCAACTGATCTGGCGTGGCCGTTTCTTTTTCACTGACACCGGGAGCAGCCTGTTGAATGTTTGGATAGCCATCATCGGTTTTCACTTCAGAAGTCATCACAGATGTTGATGGCGTTGGACTCGCTGCAGACGATGTAGGCGTATTAAAGGTGGTTTTTGCCTTCGCCTGTTCCTGTACTGGATTCGGTTCGTTGGCTTCACGTTTTGCTTTATCAATAAGATCTGATAACAATCGTTCCGCCGGATTGCGACCACCTAAACCAAAGGCCAAAGCGAAAGCAACTGCAACCGCACCAAGCGTTAAACCAAAGGCCAAATTCACGATCGAGTCGGCAATACCCATGGCACGCAAGCCCATGGCTACAACCAAGCCCATAATCAGCACACGGACCAAATTACCTAACCAACGTGAACTGTTATATTCCCCTCGTTGCACCACATTTGCCACAATATTGGCAAGCCAGAAACCCACCACCAAGATTACAGCACCAAGTAAAATACTTGCACCGAACTGGATAAACATCGCAATTAAGGCACTGATTTGCTCAAAGCCTAAACGGTTAGCAGCTTCAGATACCGCAAACAACATTGTGAAAAATACAATGAGGCAACCGACAACATCCGACACTTTGGTTTTGCCCAAAAAGCGTTGAATGTCTAATTTTTCTGGCACAGTATCAACACCTGTACCCGAGATCACATCCACAACTAGACGCGCTACAAAGCGTGACACCACATAGGCCAAGATTAAGATTAAACCTGCGGCAATGATGTTCGGTATCGCATACATGATCTCATGTAACATGGCTGTTGCAGGCTGAGAAATCGCCTCGATACCAAGTGCTTCGAAAGCCACAATTAATGCAGTGATAATGACTATAGCAAAGACAAAATTACCCAAAACTTGAGCAAGTTTTGCGTTTTTAAACATGCCCACTTTTTCGACTTGCTGCTGCAAACTCAAACTGTTCACCAAGCCTTCCACGATACCTCGCACAATCTTCGCCAAAATATAACCCACAAAGACGATGACACCGGCAATAAAGATATTGGGAAGATAAGAAACAACTTCAGTGACCATATTTTGGATTGGGAACAATAGACCGTTCAAACCCAAGATCGATAAAACAATCGGTAGGAAAAGTAACAAAATCAGCCAATATACAATTTCACTGATATTTTGACTGATAGGGCTGACACCAACCTCAGAACTAAGTTTTTCATCGAGTTGGGTTTTATCAAGCAGTTTCTTTGAACCGACTTTGACCAAACTCGCCACGATCCAACCAATAAAACCTACAGCTACCGCAGCCAAGAGCTGTGGAATAAATAACAAGAACTGCTGAATCATATTACTGAATGGGCCACTGACACTGGTCAAATTCAGCACATTGAGCGCACCAATGACGGCAATGATCAAAATAATCCAGAACACTACTCTGGAGACTATATTTTCAACATTGGAACGGTGCCCAGTTGCATTTGAAAGTTTTTGATTTGTACCTAATTGTTGCAGAACTTTTTTGACGCCAGCAGCAATCAATAAAGCAATGACCCAACCAATCAGGAGAATTGCTACTGCACTTAAAATGGGGTGAAACTGTTCCCAATAATACATGGCATCAAAACGGCCACGCGGACCACCCAGATAATCATTCATACGTTCGCCCTCATTGTTATACATGATCTGTTGTTATGTGCATTTTTACGTATGCCGCGATATCACACAGCATTGGTGCTTTAAACTTGAGCTTTCTTTTCCACCTTAGTTTTTGCGTATTTTTTAATCAACCAAAGTATGCATAACTCCAACAAAAGCTCACAATTGAATGTAAAAAAGCCTTGGCATAACCAAGGCTTTATTTGTGTCATTCTGATGAGATGCTTAAGGTTCAGATCTTGCAATCATGTAAATCTGACTCATGTATTTATCATCAATGATCTGTCGCAGTTGCAGTATTTGAATCATTGGCAACAGCTTCATCCCCCGCTGTACCGCTAGTCGTATCATTGGCTGTCGCAGTTTGTGCATTGGGTGCAGGATGATCAGGCGGTGCATCCGAAGCAGAAGGTTTCATATCTGCAAACATATAAAATAATAATGCGATTAAAAAGATACCCACTAAGATCAGTATGTACACAGGGATACGTTTTTTTTGTGTTGTTTCTTCCGTACTGGTGGTATGGGGTGGTTTATTAAAATCGTGTGTCATATTCCCCTCGCTATTTTGTTGTTCATAGTTGAATTTTTATACTAGCAATACAATATCCTGTATTGTGTGAAGAACAATTACAATCCGTGAAAACATGTAACTTAAAAGATCAGTTCAATTTACATCCGTTTTTCTGTTTAGATAGTTCCCTTAATTTTAGATTTAAAATCAATCGCTAAGGTAAAAATATCGGAGCATGAAATGAATGTACCATTTCAATCGTATTCATTTTCAGAGTATCAAGTGTTGCAAAAATAAATGCTTTTTTGAGCTAGATGGAATTCTCTGCTTTTGATGAATGAAATGAGCTATAATCATGCACCTTATTTTTCACCTGTTATCAAATCTATGGCGTACCATCAACAAGGTGTAACGCTTGATCTTGACACTGACGTCACTCATCAATGTTCCCTTCATTACACTCGTGATCAGCATCTTATTGGCATTATTGAATTTAGTAAGCCAAGTTATGTGTTGAAATGGGGTGATTTGGAATATTTCCGCCGACGTACTGAAGAGTTTTCAGTGATGCCATTCCCTGAATGCATCAATGCGATGGTGATTGATATTCGAAATATTGCGGCTTTTTTAGATAATGAAGTGCCTATTATTCCTTGGCGCTTGCTCGAAGAAGAATGCCCGATTCGCTTAGTTGTTCCCCAAGATCGACTGGAGCATTATGCTGGCTTTTTTGAACCGACTTGGTTGACTTCCGACGTAGACACAGCGATTCAAGAAATTCGTGAATTTATGGATATGTTTGTGCATTAACACGGAGATTAAACTAAAGTTTAATCCCGAAAACCTCCATTTGGAGGTTTTTTTATGCCCTTTTATTTTCATTATCTATTTCACAATAAATATAATTCATTTAATATTCAATCGCTTATAACAAATTTACTTATAAAAAATCTTCATAACTTATCCCATTTCTTAGTAACAATTCGGCAATAAATTTTGCTTGAGCCTTGTTCGATTTATCACCTAAGATGTAGAAAATGATCTCTTTTTTATTGTTGAAACATTCTTAAAAACAAAGCAATAAAACTAAATACGTAACAAGATCATAAAAAGTGGATATTAAATCAGGGTAAAAGGAGTTTTAACGATGACGTCAAAAAAACATTTAGCAACTTTGTTCTGTGCAAGTGCGCTCACTTTAGGGCTTAGCGCATGTAGTGACAATAAAGCACCTACAACGGATAAAGCTGCAGGAAGTGAAGCTGCTGTTTCTGACTCAGGGACTTTAGATAAGATCAAAAAATCGGGCACGATTGTTTTAGGCTATCGCGATTCATCGATTCCATTTTCATATATCGCAGATAATCCAAACCAACCTGTGGGTTATGCGCATGATCTTCAATTAAAAGTAGTTGAAGCAGTAAAAAAACAATTAAATCTTCCCGATTTAAAAATCCGTTATAACTTAGTGACCAGCCAAAACCGAATTCCATTAGTTTCTAATGGCACCGTCGACTTAGAGTGTGGTTCAACCACCAACAATAAAGAACGCCAACAACAAGTTGATTTCTCAACAGGTTTCTTTGAAGTGGGTTCACGCTTACTTACTGCAAAAGACTCTGGGATTAAAGACTTCGCTGACCTTAAAGGTAAAAAATTAGTCACCACGGCAGGAACTACATCTGAGCGTTATATTCGTCAACATGAAAAAGAGTTAGGTATTGGTGAAGTCATTTCTGCCAAAGACCACGCTGAGTCTTTCCTCATGCTACAAAATGGTCGTGCAGCGGCATTTATGATGGATGATATTTTGCTGGCGGGTGAAAAATCGAAAGCCAAAGATCCTAATAAATGGGAAATCGTGGGTACAGCACCGATTCATGAAATCTATGGTTGTATGCTACGTAAAGGCGATACTGGTTTTAAACAAGTGGTTGATGATGCAATCAAAGCGACCTATAGCTCTGGTGAAATCAATGACATGTATAAAAAATGGTTCCAAACGCCAATTCCACCAAAAAATATCAATTTGAATTTCCCGATGTCTGATCAATTAAAAGCATTGATTAGTAATCCACATGACCGTGACGAATAACTTTCCCTAAACATTCTAAAGATGCTTAAGCCAAACAGATTTTGGCTTAAGCTCATTATAGGGAGTTCCTATGAATTATAGCTGGAATTGGGGTGTGCTGTTCCAATCTACAGGTGTAGGTGATTCGACCTACCTGAATTGGATTTTAATTGGGATCGGCTGGCTGTTTGTCATCGCTTTGGTGGCATGGAGCATTGCGATGGTGCTTGGCAGCATCTTGGGTATTATGCGTACCCTACCGAGTCCTGTAGCACGAGGTATTGGTACGGCCTACGTGACTATTTTCCGAAATGTACCCTTATTGATTCAACTGTTTATTTGGTTCTATGTTGTACCTAACTTCCTCCCTGCTGCGATTAAAAGCTGGTGGATGAATGACCTTGGGGCAAATACGACCGCCTTAATTTCCGCAAGTGTCGGCTTGGGTCTTTTTACAGCTGCACGGGTCTGTGAGCAAGTCAGGACTGGTATTGAAGCGCTTCCTTTGGGGCAAACCAATGCAGGTTATGCCATGGGATTTAGCACGGCTCAACTATACCGCTATGTGATCTTACCGCAGTCATTCCGCACGATTTTGCCACCTCTCAGCTCTGAGTTGACCAACTGTGTCAAAAACACCTCAGTTGCGTCTTTGGTCGGTGTTGCAGAAATCATTTCACAGATGAAAACCATCAGTGAATACACGCAAAACACCATCGAAATTTATACCTACGTCACCATTATTTTCATCGTGATCAACATCTGTTTAATTGGTTTCATGAATTTTCTGGAAAAACGCCTACGCGTTCCTGGCTTAATTGCAGGAGATAAATAATGGAATGGCTCAGTTCTTTTATTCAAGACCTCCAAGCGTCTGGCCCTGCACTATGGCATGGTTTCAGCATCACACTCAAAGTGGTGATCACGGCAACCATTGGTGGTGTCTTTATTGGGACTTTATTGGCGTTGATGCGCCTGTCCTCGATTAAGGCTTTTAATATTTTTGCTAAAGGCTATGTGAACCTCTTTCGTTCTATACCTTTGCTCTTGGTGCTAATGTGGTTCTACTTTGCCGTACCCTTTATCTACACAGGAATCACAGGTAACTATCTAACGATTGATACTGCCCTTGTATCGAGTATCGTGGCCTTCATGCTATTTGAAGCTGCTTACTTTTCAGAGATTGTCCGTGCCGGGATTCAATCGATTCCTAAAGGTCAAACCTCTGCAGCTTATGCTCTCGGTATGAGTTATAGCCAAGCGATGCGCTTAATTATTTTGCCGCAATCCTTTCGCAAAATGACGCCACTGCTCTTACAGCAAACCATCATTCTGTTCCAAGATTCAACCATGGTTTATGCCATCGGACTGTTAGACTTTTTCCGCACCAACTATGTTCGAGGCGACCTCATGTCATTGTTAACTCAATACATTCTGTTTGCCGGTTTGGTGTATTTCACTATTAGTATGATCGCTACCTATGCAGTTAAAAAATTACAACGGAGGTTAAGTGTATGACCGATCAAAAAACGATGATTGACCTCCAAAATGTCAGTAAATGGTATAAAGATTTTCAAGTGCTTACCGATTGCACGACTCAAATTAAACAAGGTGAAGTGGTTGTCGTGTGTGGGCCCTCTGGCTCAGGTAAATCAACGCTCATTAAAACCGTTAATGGACTTGAGCCTTTTCAGGCCGGTACGATTTTAGTCGACGGTATTTCCATTAATGACCCAAAAACCGATTTAAATAAATTGCGTAGTCGTGTTGGTATGGTGTTCCAGCACTTTGAACTGTTTCCACATTTATCCATTACAGAAAACCTGACCATTGCGCAGGTTAAAGTCTTGGGCCGATCAGAAGCCGAAGCCAAGAAAAAAGGCTTGGCTTATTTAGATCGTGTGGGTTTGAGTGCGCATGCCGCTAAATTCCCGGCACAGTTATCAGGTGGACAGCAACAACGTGTTGCGATTGCACGTGCGCTCAGTATGGACCCGATTGCCATGCTGTTTGATGAACCGACTTCGGCACTTGATCCAGAGATGATTAACGAAGTACTTGATGTGATGGTGGGTCTTGCCAAAGAAGGTATGACCATGATGTGTGTAACCCATGAGATGGGCTTCGCGCGTCAGGTTGCGGACCGTGTGATCTTTATGGATCAAGGAAAAATTGTGGAAGACTGCAGTAAAGATGATTTCTTTAATGCCCCTCGTGGTGAACGAGCGCAGCAGTTCTTAAATAAAATTCTGCATTAACATCAAAACGTATTTAGTTTTCAAAAATAAAAAAAGCTCATCCATCGATGAGCTTTTTTCATGGCACCTTACCAATAGTTTTCTACAGCAATATTACCTTCACCACGGCGGTTCATGGTCAAACCACGCGCCTTTAATGCTGCCTTGGTGTCATCAACCATTTGTGGATTACCACACAACATGACATGCGTCGTTTCCACATTAAACGCTAAGCCCGCCGCCTGTTCTAGCTCGCCATTTTCAATTAAAACTGGTAAACGATCATGCAGCGGTGCATTTGGATCACGTGTCACAATAGGTATAAATTTAAAACCCGTATGCCCTTCACCAAAGGTCTCGGCGATTTCTTGAATACGCTCGATATAAGCCAATTCTGATACGGTACGCACACTGTAGACTAGATTAATTTTTTCGTATTTAGACCACGTTTCAAAGTCTTGTAGCATTGATAAAAATGGTGCAAGACCCGTTCCTGTCCCCAACAGCCATAAGTCCTTCGGCAATGGCAACTGATAACGTGCCAAGGTAAGGAAGCCATAAGGGACTTTTTCTAAATACAGCTCATCACCCACTTGTAGATGCTGTAAATTCGAGGTAAACGCACCATCTGGAACGACGATAGAGAAAAACTCTAAAGTTTCATCAAAGGGTGACGACACCACAGAATAGGCACGAACCACCAATTCATCGCCCACTTTCAAGCCAATTCGTGCGAACTGACCAGCGGTGAATTTAAAATGTGCAGGGCGTGTCATGGTAAAACTGAACAAAGTATTGGTCCAACGGTGTACAGATAAAACCTTTTCTAAGCTAAATTTTTCAATTGACATGATTTGAACGTGGCGTGACAGACTGTGCTCATGTTAGCATGACAGCATAATTTATTAATATTTTTTAAATGTTAAGGCCTGATTCATGCGCATGACTTTACGCCAGTTGGCTGTTTTTGTAGCAGTCGCTCAAGAAGGTACCGTTACCAAAGCCAGTGATGCTGTCAAACTTACTCAAAGTGCAGCAAGTATGGCATTGGCAGACCTCGAAGATGGTCTCGGTGCTCCACTGTTTGACCGACTTGGTAAACGCTTGCAATTGAATGACTTGGGTCGTTTTTTATTGCCACAAGCTTTGGAAATTTTAGGGCGCTGTGAAGCTTTTGAACAAGCAGCCAAAGGCGAACTACAAAGTATTGATCTACGTTTGGGCGCGACCCTGACCATCAGTGACTACTTGATGCCAGACCTCATGGCAGATTTCTTACAAATTCAACCTCAAGCACATTTACAACTTCAAGTCGGCAATACCCGCCAAATGATTGAAGCGGTAAACCAATTTCAGTTGGATTTGGCCTTAATTGAAGGTTCATGCCATCTGCCACAGTTGCAATGTATTCACTGGCGTGACGATGAACTTGCCGTGTGCTGTTCACCAGAGCACCCTTTAGCGAAGTTGGATCGTGCACTCACTGCAGCTGACTTTGATAACGTGGAATGGATCTTACGTGAAGAAGGTTCAGGCACACGTGAAGTATTTGACAACGCAATTTTAAAAGACCTGCCAGATGCCAATATTCGTTTAACCTTGGGTCATAACGAAGCCATTTTAAAAATCGTGGCAGGTGGTCTTGGTATGTCATGTATTTCTAAACTGGCGATTGAGCCTTTACGTGAAAAAGGTCAATTGGTGGTTTTAGATACACCGTTCTGGCAACTTGCCCGTCCATTATTCATGTTGGTACATCGTCAGAAATACCAAGGACCAGGGCTCAAAGCCTTTATGCAATTTTGTGAAAAATCTGTATAAATAAAAAAGCGCCTAATGGCGCTTTTTTTGTGAATGCTTCCATTACCACCTAGAATCATTCTCACAAGCAATACCGTCATTATCACCATCCATCTTCGTGTTTGGACAATTCTTAATAAACCACTGAGCTTCATCTCTTGAGCGCATTTGACTGCAATGCTGTCGTCCATCACAACTAAACTGAGCTTTTTCTTCTGCCCTTGGCGTATCACTTGAAGAAGGTGCCTGCGCAGTGTCTTGAACACCAGACTGAGCTTGCGTTGAACCTGTGCCATATAGATTTTTTTCACCTTGCTCAGACAGCACCCGATCGGGTAAATCCCCCTGAGCTTTACGTTGTTCTTTTACGATGTTTTCATTTTCTTGCATGAGCTGTTGTAAATGTTGTTGCTTCTGTTCTTGGTACTGCTGATATTTACTATAGACGGCCACAGCTAAAACTAGAATCACAATGAGTCCAATCATGCTGATGATTTTACTGCCCCAAACTGTGCCTTTGGCTATATCGTGAGGAGTAACTTGATCGTTTACTCGATCTGGCATTGATTCAAATGACGGATTTATCTGTTCATGAGTGGACTGCTCTTTTTTCAAATCTAAACGGATGATATTTACAGCTTTAAATTTACCTTGATCTGCTTCAATCCTGTATTTGAGATTTTCTCCAACACGTGGTTCGATGTGTCGGCTAGGAAAATCACGAATATGAAAAAATAAATCCTTTGCTTGATCTTGTTGTATAAATCCAAAGCCGCGCTCAACATTATAGCTTTTGATTTTCCCCTCTTTAAACATAAAAATTGTCTCTCATCTTTTCTTTTAATACTCTTATGATAATAAAAAAAGAGGCCCTATAGACCTCTTTTCGATTTCAATGATTTCCACGAAATCTTAAAATCACATTATTTACGCAAATTTGAAAGCAAAGCTGAAGTAATCGACTGGTTATTTGCCACGACTTTAGATTTTTTAGCTTTTGCAGATTTGTCTTCTTCACGCTCAATGTTAATGGCCTTATAACGATCTCCATTTTCCACCACATTAAATTTCACGCGATCATTACGTTTTGGTTCGACACCATCTGCGGGAAAGTCAGAGATATGGAAAAATACATCACCTTCTTCACATGAAAGAAAGCCAAAGCCCTTTTCAGGATTGTACTGCTTCACTTTACCTTTATATTGTTCGGACTTCATAAAGTACCCTATTCCATTTATGCCAATGTCTTTAGTATATAAAAAAGAGGCTATAAAAGCCCCTTTTCTGTTCATGATGCAAAAATTAGTCTTTTTGAACTGAACCGAAAATTTTATCGCCTGCATCGCCAAGACCAGGAACGATATAACCGTTTTCATTTAAACCTTGGTCTACAGATGCTGTGTAAATCGTTACGTCCGGATGAGCTTCATTCACACGTTTAATGCCTTCTGGAGCTGCTACAAGCACCATGACACGAATATCTTTACAACCACTGGCTTTTAGAACGTCAATAGCAGCAACGAGCGATGAACCTGTTGCAAGCATTGGGTCAATAATCATCGCTAAACGGTTTTGTACGTCTGGTACTAATTTTTTGTAGTAAGTACGCGCTTCTAAAGTTTCTTCATCACGCTCTAAACCCAATACAGATACTTTCGCACTTGGAATCAGGTTTAAGAAACCATCCAACATACCAATACCTGCACGTAAAATCGGTACAACTGTTATTTTTTTACCGGCAATACGATCTACAATTACTTTACCATTCCAACCATCAATTTCATGATCGACCATTGGTAAATCTTTCGTTGCTTCATAAGTCAGAAGCATAGTCACTTCTTGAGCAAGCTCACGGAAGTTTTTAGTACTAATATCTGCACGACGAAGTAAGCCGAGTTTATGTCGGATTAAAGGATGACGGATTTCATGGATAGCCACGGGAGAACACCTAAAAGGTTAAGATAAAATTTCAACCATTATAAAGCTATTTAACAAATGATAAAAATAAAAAAGCCCCCTTTACAGGAGGCTTTTTTGTAATAAGCAAATTAATTGCTTAATTCATTAGTTAAATCCACTTTGAATTAAGCTAAAAATGAACTGTTGTAATTCAGGTGAGATCGCAAAGTATGCCACTTGAGATACTGCAATGATTGGATCTGGATATACACCGATCAACAACACAAGAGCAGCTGCGCCAAGCACCATAATACCACCCACTTTTTGACCCCAATGATCGACAGCATCGATACGTGGGTTTTCTGGTGGAGTCATGTACATCACAACCATCACACGTAGGTAGTAGTACAAACCGATACCTGAACCAAGGATCACCATCGCAGCTAAGAACCATGAACCACCAGCAACCGCTGTTTTGATCACAAGGAACTTACCAATAAAGCCTGCTGTTAATGGGATACCTGCAAGAGATAACATCATGACAGTCAGTGTTGCAGTCAACACTGGACGACGCCAGAACAAACCACGGTACTCAGCAAGGCTACCTGCTTCGTCTTTGTTGTTGTAAGGGCTAGACATCAGTGTCACAACACCGAACGCACCAATCGTTGTTAATACATAAGTAATCACATACACGTTGACGCTGCTGAATGTTGCAAAGCCTTGTACTTGAACAAAGTCAGTATTACGTGCACTAACGATCGCAACAAGTAAGTAACCAAAGTGAGCGATTGAAGAGTATGCAAGGATACGTTTCAAGTTCACTTGACGTACTGCTAGCAAGTTACCCGCAAGGATAGACAATACTGCAATGATGGTCACGATCGTGATGAAGCTATCAGAAAGGATTAAACCAGAAGCCAAGAAGTAACGAACGAATAGACCGATCATTGCCACTTTAGCCACAGTCGCTAAGAATGTCGCGATTGGCGCTGGCGCACCTGCATACACGTCCGGTGTCCATTTATGGAATGGCGCAAGAGACAATTTAAATGCAACAGCAAAGACAATCAGTGCAAGACCAAGGACTACACCCGGTTGGCTGAATGTTGTGAACATTTTGCCTGGTTCAGCAACGAATGCCATTGTACCTGTGTACGCATATACATAAGCCATACCCATCAACAACATCGCAGAAGCGGTTGCTGAAAGCACCAAATATTTCACACCCGCTTCAAGCGACTGTGAACGTTGGTGTGTATAAGCCAATAGGCCGTATACAGGAATCGACATTAACTCAAGACTGATAAAGAAAGACGCATAGTGCGAACTTGCAACCATTAACAATGCACCTGTTACAGAGCACAGCATCAAGATATAAAGTTCTTCACGGTTATCTTTATAGGTTTCGATATACGCATGTGACAATGTGCAGCAAGCAAGTGCTGCAATCAAAATCACGAATTGGTACAACATCGTAAATGGATCTACGATGAACAAATTCATTACGTTTGCAGGAGCATACTGCCCTACAACGAAAACAAAAATAATATAAAAGGCTGCAAGGTTCAGACCGATAACGGAAGTCGTTGCAACTAAATTGTGGTTACGCTTGATTGCAATTAGCAACATCACGACGATCGCAGTTAAAGCCACGATCATCACAGGAGCTAATGGCATAAGCTCAGAAAATGACATTGTGAAGTCCATGGCTTATTGCATCTCCACATTTTCAGGTTGTACAGCAATCTGCTGCACAACATCAACGACTTCTTGAACTGGGATATAGCTATTTGCAATCCACGCCATGCTTGAATTTGAAATATCAAGGAAGGTTTGTGGGAATAGACCAAGCCATACTAGACCAAGAGCACAGATTAAAAGAATCACAACTTCACGCGCATTTAAGTCTTTCAACGGATTTGCGTAATGCTGTTTTTGTTCTTCGTTTGGTGTACCAAACAATGCTTTGTGGATCAGGATTAAACCGTAAAGACCGGCAAATACTAAGCTTACTGCAGCAAGGATTGTGTACACAGGGAACTTGTCATAAGAACCCATCAAGATTAGGAATTCACCGATGAAGTTACCTAGACCTGGAATACCTACAAGTGCCGCAACAAAGAACATTAAGAAGAATGAAAGGTATTGGAACTGACCACGGATACCGCCCATTAAACGCATGTCACGTGTATGCAGACGTTCGTAAACCTGACCACACATAATGAACAATGCAGCAGAAGATAGACCGTGAGCCAGCATCATAATCATCAAGCCTTGGAATGTCAGGATGTTACCTGCATACAAAGCAAGAAGTACGAAGCCCATGTGCGAAATAGATGTGTACGCAAGCAGACGTTTCATGTCTGTTTGTTGGAATGCACACCATGCACCGTAGAAAATACCGATTAGACCAAGAATGATCGCGATGTCAGCAAACTGAGCAGATGCTACTGGGAAGAATGGAATAACGAAACGTAAAAGACCATAAGCCGCAGTTTTAATCAAGATACCTGCAAGGTCGACAGAACCCGCTGTAGGTGCTTGCGCATGTGCATCTGGTAACCAGCCGTGTAATGGGAAAACTGGAAGTTTTACCGCAAAACCAATAAACATACAGATCATGAATGCATACGCAAGTGCTGGAGCTTTTGCCTCAACAGTGTGTGCAACACTCATCAAGAAGTCATAGTTAAAGCTGATTTGACCGTGAAGTTGGAAGCCAACAACCACTAGACCCAAGATACCGATCAACATGATCAGACCCGCAACCTGAGTATAGATAAAGAATTTAGTTGCAGCGTAAACGCGTGACTTACCTTCTGCCCCTTTATGACCCCAAAGTGCGATCAAGAAGTAGATTGGTACCAGCATCATCTCCCAGAAGAAGAAGAATAGGAACATGTCGATCGCTAAGAATACACCGATCACACCACCTAAAGACCAAAGTAGGTTTAAGTGGAAGAAACCAACGTTCTTTTGAATCTCACCCCATGAACAGCCAACTGCAAGTACACCCAGTAATGCAGTTAAACCCACCATAAGCAGTGAAAGACCATCCACCGCAAGGTGAATGTTAATGCCTAAAGTGGTAATCCACGGTAGGTTAAATTGAGCAGCCCACTGTGGAGCTTGTGTACCCAACTCATAGTTATAAGTACCGCTTTGCCATAAAACGACGGTTAGCACCAACGTTAATAGCATACCAATTAAGGCAATATAGCGTGGTAAGTGCTTGTCGAGTTTATCGACAAGCCAGCATACAAAACCTGCAATGAACGGAATAAGGATCAGAGCGGGTAGAATTAAATTGTTTGGAGTTTCCATTTTATTTCCCCACGACCTGAATCACGACCAGGATCAATAGTAATGCAAACGTACCGAATGCCATACTAGATGCGTATTCACGCAATGAACCTGTTTGACGTGAACTTGTAAAGCTATTACCGCCTTTAACAAGTGCAGGCAATACAAGCCATAAGCCGTCAATTGGATCACGACCAAAGATTTTAGCCAGTAGCAAATAAGGCTTAACGAAAACAATGTTGTACAAAGCATCGAAACCAAGTGCATTACGACAGATATTTGCAAGACCCGCGCCCAGTGAAGTTTTCGCGAACGATTTCACTGCACCATAAGCAAAGGCAAATAACACCACACCTACTGCAAGACCCGCAAGTGCAATACCAACAGCTGTGTATTCAGCGCTATGCATACCGTGTTCTAGTGCTTCTGGAATATTAAATGCTGGGATTTGTGCAGCATTTAAAATATTCGTTACTGGTGCTTTTAAGACATAAGCTAAACCAGTTGAAAGCACTGCAAGAATCGCCAATGGACCCCAGTAAGTAACACCTTTGATTTCATGGTAAGGCGTATTTTCTTTACCAAAGAATACAACCCAAATAAGACGGAATGTATAAATTGAAGTTAAGAACGCACCTGCTACGCCAGTCCAGTACAAGCAGTCATAAACTGCAATCGCTTGACCTTTCACCCATACCGCACCAAGAATCGCATCTTTCGAGAAGAAGCCGATAGTGATGAATGGAATCGCTGCCAATGCACCGCCACCAATCGCGAAACAAGCAAACAAGAATTTGTTTTTGTGGAATAGACCACCCATCTTGAAGATGTTTTGTTCATGATGGTAAGCCAAAATCACAGCACCAGAAGACAAGAATAATAATGCCTTGAAGAATGCGTGAGTCAGCATGTGGAATAGACCGGCTTGGTAAGCTTCAGCACCTACAGCCATAAACATATAACCCAACTGACTCATAGTAGAGTAAGCAAGAATACGTTTGATGTCTGTTTGTACCAATGCAGCAAAGCCCGCAACCAACAATGTTACCGCACCTGTGATTGAGATGAACATCATCACTTCTGGCGCTTGTTCAAACACGCTGAACATACGGCTACATAGGTAAACACCTGCTGTTACCATTGTTGCTGCGTGGATCAATGCAGATACTGGTGTAGGACCAGCCATCGCATCTGCCAACCATGTTTGTAATGGGATCTGAGCAGATTTACCTGCAGCACCCAAGAACAACATCAATGCAGTCCAAATTGCAATCGAAGAACTCTGAGCCAAAACTGTTGGCGCAGCAGCCACAACTTCTGCAATGTTTAAAGTGCCGAATTGTTGGTAGATCAAGAACAATGCAATCAGTAAGAATACGTCACCCACACGTGTCACAGTGAATGCTTTAATTGCAGCAAAACCGTTTGCAGGTGTTTGGTAGTAGTAACCAATTAATAGGTATGAACATAGACCTACACCTTCCCAACCGAGGAATAACAACGCTAAGTTGTCACCCAACACTAAAAGCAGCATGCTTGCCACGAATAGGTTGAAGTATGAGAAGAAACGTGCAAAGTCTTCTTCGCCACGCATGTACCATGTTGCAAAGATGTGAATTAAGAAACCCACACCTGTAATCATGCCCATCATCAATAATGATAAGCCATCTAAATGAAGCGTGAAGCCTGGTGCTAAGTTACCTGCACTGAACCAAGTCCAAAGATGCTGAGTTGTTGCAACTGAACCATTATTAACAAAGTCGATACCGGCAATTAATGCAAATAAAGCTGAAAGACCAACTGAACCTGCACCAATAATTGCAGCAACTGATTCAGGAAGATTTTTACGACCTGCCGCCAACAGGATAAAACCAATTAGCGGGAAAAGTACTGTTAAATATAAATAACTCATCCGCGCATCTCACTAGCAGCATCCACATCCAGATGATGGAAGCGATGATAGAACTGAAGGACGATCGCAAGACCGATACAAGCCTCTGCTGCAGCAAGCGTTAAGATCAAGATAAACATCACTTGACCATCTGGCTGTGCCCATGCGCTTCCTGCCAAAACGAACGCTAAAGCAGCAGCGTTCATCATGATTTCAAGGCTCATTAAAATAAATAGTAGGTTGCGTCGAACCATCACACCGTAAAAACCCAGTGCAAAAAGAATGGTTGCAACGATCAAACCATGTTCTAAAGGGATGTTGCCCATTATTCTTTGTCCTCTTCTGCACCTGGCTCACGTTTGCCAAGATGGAATGCAGCGACAAGTGCGCCAAGCAATAACATCGCAGCAACTTCAACCAGCAATAAGTACTGAGTAAAGAGTGAAGTACCCACTTCTTTCGGACCGACAACTTGAGCACCCATGACAGTGCCAGCAGTTGTGTAGTCTGACTTCAACATCCAAACAAGGATTAGACCCATCAGGAAGCTCATCAACGCAGGATATGCCCACGCTGAAGAAGTCAGCCATTTGCTTTCTTGTTCAACTGTATTTTGACCAAGATTCAGCATCATCACGACGAATACGAATAGCACCATGATTGCGCCAGCGTAAACGATAATTTCGAGAGCACCGGCAAACGGCGCACCCACGATCATGAAGATACCTGCAACTGCAAGTAAAGAGATAATCAAGCTTAATAAAGCGTGTACTGGGTTCGTGTTAGTTACAACACGAACGGTAGAGACGATGGCCACAAGCGCCATCAAATAAAATGGCCACATCATGGTAATAGACTCCGTACATCAACTGGTGTGCTTTCGCGTTGAGCCTGACCTTTATCTTTACCAGCAACAGCCATACCTGTTACGCGGTAGAAGTTATAGTCTGGGTATTTACCAGGACCTGAGATAAGAAGGTTTTCTTTCTCATATACTAAGTCCTGACGAACATACTCACCTAACTCAAAGTCAGGTGTCATTTGAATCGCAGTCGTAGGACATGCTTCTTCACACATACCGCAGAAAATACAACGTGAGAAGTTGATACGGAAAAATTCCGGATACCAACGACCATCTTCTTTTTCAGCTTTTTGTAGTGAAATACAGCCGACTGGACATGCAACCGCACAAAGGTTACATGCTACACAGCGCTCTTCGCCATCAGGGTCACGCGTTAACACGATACGACCACGGAAACGTGGTGGTACGATGTCTTCCGCTTTAACCTCTGGATATAAAATGGTGTCACGTTTACGTGTCGCGTGTGAGAATACCATCCACAACGAACGTACAATTGACCCAAATCCAGCTAGAAATTTAAACATTTTATTCTCCCTGCTGTCTTAGGCCTGATTCATCAGAATCACAGCACCAGTTACCAGAAGGTTAACCAACGCCAATGGCAAGCAAATTTTCCAACCAAAGTTCATAACTTGGTCATAACGTGGACGCATTAAAGAACCACGAGCCAAGACAAACATCATTACAAAGAATGCTGTTTTAATAATGAACCAGAACGCAGCTGGAATGAATGGAATATCTAGGTTGAAAGGCGCTAACCAACCACCGAAGAATAAAGTCACGATTAATGCAGAGATCAGTACGACGTTGACGTATTCCGCAACGAAGAACATACCCCATTTCATACCGCCGTATTCGACATGGTAACCTTCCGCCAATTCTTGTTCTGCTTCTGGTTGGTCAAATGGATGACGGTGAGTTACCGCAACACCCGCAACCACGAAGATCAAGAAACCTAAGAACTGAGGAATAACAAACCAAACATCACGTTGAGCTTCAACAATTTCACGCATGTTGAATGAGCCTGCAATCGCAACCACACCCATTAGTGAAATACCCAAGAACACTTCATAAGAAATGGTTTGAGCAGCAGAACGTAAACCACCAAGTAATGCATATTTGTTATTTGATGACCAACCACCGAACAATACTGCGTATACCGCAATGCCAGCCATTGCCATAAAGAACAATAGACCGATGCTCATGTCTGAAACACCTAAATAAGGTGAAACAGGAATAACCATGAACGATAGCACCGCAGTTGCCATCGCCACTGCTGGAGCCATACGGAAAGTCAATTTGTCAGCAAATTTTGGTGTCCAGTCTTCTTTGAACATGATTTTCAGCATGTCGGCAACAATCTGGAACATACCGCCCGGACCTACACGGTTCGGACCGTAACGGTCTTGCCACAAGCCGAGTAAACGACGTTCAATAAAAGACATCAACGCAGCGATCAATACCACAACCAGTAAGATCACAATTGCTTGAAGAACTGAATAGGCGATTGGCCAGTTTTCAGCCCACAGCGGCGTTTGACGGATTAATTCTTGTTCCATGAATTACACTCCTACCGCGACTGAAACAGGTTCTGCAAGCGATACTGTAGGTGCAAGACCCACTGGGTAACCGATATAACCTGTAGGTAAGTATTCAATCACTTGAACTGGAAGGATGATTTCTGCATCCCCTGCTTTCACAGCGATACGTTGACCATCTTGAACATTTAAGCGTGCTGCATCTTGCTCACCCACAGCAAACATTGCTTCAGGAATACGTGATTCCATCGCAGGTGTTTTCACTGTAAATTCACCAGAAGCGAAGATGTGATGCATCGGCACAAGACGGAAGCTTTCACCATTAACCGCAACAGGTGCAGGTGCAACGAAAGTACGTGCTGGACGTTTCGCTAAACGATCGAATAAACGAACGCCTGCATCACCACCTTTTAAGTGACCACCCACGTTGTCTTGGAATTTGTTCCAAGCTTGTGGAGAGTTCCAACCTGCAGACCAAGCAAATGGTACAAGTGAAGCTGGAGTTTGGTTACCTACATAACCTTCCATAGAGAACGTCAACGCAGAGTCTTTATCGACTGGTTGTTTTGGTTCATGAATAGAAAGTGGTGCGCGCATCGCTGTACGACCTGAGTAACGACGTGGTTCACGTGCCACTTTCAGACCATGTACACGGAAGCCAGCATCTGGTGCGACATCTTGAATCGCTTCAAGTGCAGGAACGTTTTTCGCTACTGACTCGATCACGTCATCAAGAAGTGTCCAAGAAATGGCTTTGCCTTTCACGCCAGTTTCAATGGCATGTAACCAGCGCCAAGATTCTTTGATCGCAAGTTCAGGTTTATAGTAGCTTGGGTCATACACTTGGTAGAAACGTTGTGCACGGCCTTCTTGAGAGACAACAGTACCGTCACCTTCAGCAAATGAAGCAGCAGAAAGTACGATGTTGGCTTTCTTCACAGTTTCAGTTTCAGAATGATCAAGTACGATCACTTCTTTACCAGAAAGTGCAGCATTCACCTGAGCGGCTGGTAAACGACGATAAAGGTCATTTTCCACCACGATCACGGTATCGTAATCTTGTGCAAATGCTTGTTCTAAGCTTTGACCACCAAAGATCGCTAAGCCCATTGAGTTCACTTCTGGAACAGTCAATGTTAAGCCCGCATTACCAAGGTTCTGTGCAACTTGTGCAGCAGCTTCCATGATTGATGCGTCTTGCAAGCTTGTACCAGAGATGATTAATGGTTTTTTCGCAGCTTTTAAAGTGTCAGCAATGGTTTGTGCAAATGCTTTTGCATCGTCATCCAAACCTAAGATCACTTCACCTTTGACAGCAGCAGCGACCGCAAAACCTAAACGTGCAATGTCGTTAGGTGATGCAACAACTTCACCTGTTGCAACATCAGCTAAACGTGTTTGAGTTGCAGCAAGGATGTAAATCGGAGATTTGGCATCTTGAGCAATACGTTGTACAGGTTCAGCCAACCACTCTTGCGTACGGCGCTCTGCAGCCATTTCTTTAGCTTTATTTTTCGCAGCTTGGCGAACAGATAGAGCCATACGAGGCGCAGTTTGAGTCAGATCTTCACCCAAAATCAACACAGCATCGTAGCTTTCGATTTCACGCATACCAGGGTTATAAACACCTTCGGTTTGCATAATAGAAGCTGCAAGTTCAACAAGTTTTTGCTCTTTTTGAGACATACCCGTTGAGAAGTTGTCTTGACCTACAAGTTCGCGAAGCGCGAAGTTTGATTCAAGTGATGCACGTGGTGAACCGATACCCAATACTTTTTTGCCTTGGATATTTTCAATTACGGTATCCAATGCTTGGTCTACAGAAACTGTAGTTACATTTGCACCAGAACGGAATTGTGGTTGACGTGGACGATCTTCACGGTTCACATAACCTGTACCGAAACGACCTTTATCGCAAAGGAAGTATTGGTTCACGTCACCGTTAAAGCGGTTTTCTACACGACGTAGTTCGCCATAACGTTCACCTGGAGAGATGTTACAACCTGAAGAACAGCCTTGGCATACGCTTGGCGCATACTGCATGTCCCATTTACGGTTATAGCGTTCAGAGTGAGTTTTATCTGTGAATACACCTGTTGGGCACACTTCAGTCAAGTTACCAGAGAATTCAGATTCTAAAGTACCTGATTCTGGACGACCAAAGTAAACACGCGAAGCGTTTGCATACACACCAAAGTCTGTACCACCTGCATAATCTTTGTAGTAACGCACACAACGGTAGCACGCAATACAACGGTTCATTTCATGAGAAATGAAAGAGCCTAGCTCTTGGTTGTAATGCGTACGTTTTGTGAAGCGGTAACGACGACGGTCATGCTGAGTCATTACAGTCATATCTTGTAAATGACAATGACCACCCTCTTCACAGACTGGGCAGTCGTGTGGGTGGTTGGTCATCAAGAATTCAACAACAGAAGCACGGAAATTTTTTGCTTCGTCATCTTCAATCGAGATGTAGGTATTGTCAGATGCAGGCGTCATACATGACATAACTAAACGACCGCGAGTATCTTCAGGATTCGCGTATTGAGTCACAGCACATTGACGGCAAGAACCGACAGAACCTAAGGATGGATGCCAACAAAAGTATGGGATGTCGATGCCAAGGCTAAGACATGCTTGTAGCAAGTTCTCTGAGCCGTTGACTTCATACGATTTTCCATCGACATGAATTGTAGCCATAGTCGAATTCCTTAAGCTTGTTCAACGTTGCTAGTTTGAGCTGCCGCATTTACGACTTTAGCTTCAAATTCGCCACGGAAATGTTTGAGTGCGCCCATTAACGGTTCCATCGCACCTGGAGCATGCGCACAGAAAGTTTTACCAATCCAAAGCTTACGAGTAAGTTCTTGTAAGTGATCGATATCTTCTTTCTTACCTGTGCCATCTTCCAAGGCTTTAAGCGCTTTAACCGCCCAAGGTAAGCCATCACGGCATGGTGTACACCAACCGCAAGATTCACGCGCAAAGAATTCTTCTAAGTTACGTGTCGCAGAAACCATACACTGAGTTTCATCAACCACCATGAGCAAACACGTACCTAAACGTGAACCTGCTTTCATGATGCTTTCAGCATCCATAGGAAGGTCAATGTGTTCAGCAGCAAGGAAGTCTGTAGAAGCACCACCCGGTAACCATGCTTTGAGTTTTAAACCATCACGCATACCACCAGCATGATCTTCAATCACTTCACGCGCAGTTGTACCAAATGGAAGTTCCCAAAGACCTGGGAAAGTTACCTTACCTGATGCACCGTAGATTTTAGTACCTGGATCTTTCGACTTACCTTCAGATAAACCGATATACCATTCAGGACCACGAAGCATAATTGCGGGTAAGTTGTTGTAAGTCTCTACGTTGTTAACAATCGTAGGACGACCCCAAGCACCTGCAACTTGTGGGAATGGCGGTTTAGTACGAGGGTTCGCACGGCGACCTTCAAGCGAGTTAATCAATGCAGTTTCTTCACCACAGATATAACGACCCGCACCGGTATGCACGTGTAACTCAAAGTTCCAACCAGTACCTAGGATGTTTTCGCCTAAGTAACCTTTGGCACGAATTTGGTCCAATGCTTCATTTAAGTATTGAGCCGCTTCGATATATTCACCACGGATGAAGATATAACCTTGTGTTGCTTCTAATGTATAAGCAGCAATCAACATACCTTCAATCAACTGATGAGGAAGTTTTTCCATCAACAGACGGTCTTTAAAGGTACCTGGTTCCATTTCATCGGCATTACAGATGAGGTAACGAGGACCTGAGTTATCATTTGGTGCCATAAGCGACCATTTGATCCCTGCTGGGAAGCCCGCACCACCACGACCTTTTACAGTCGCAGCTTTGATCACTTCAAGCACTTCTTTCGGTTGCATGCCAACAGCTTTCTTAAAGCCGGCATAACCTTCAAGTGCTTCGTAATCATCTGCACTGCGAACGTGTTCCTGTTTGCTCAAACGCCAAGTTAATGGGTGAGTTTCTGGGTTACCGTCGCCATAAATTGGTTTTGGTTCAGTATTCATACATACTTCTCCAATAACTGTTTAATTGAAGTCACTTCAACTAAACCGTGAGTGTCTTCGTCAATCATTAACGTCGGACCTTTGTCACAGTTACCTAGGCAGCAAATTGGCAATAAAGTAAAGCGACCATCTGCAGTCGTTTGACCAAATGAAATGCCTAATTCACGCTGGAATGCTTCAGCAAGTGTTTCCGCACCCATCAAGAAACAAGCAATCGAGTCACATAATAAAATTACGTGGCGACCAACTGGTTGACGGTAAATACGGTTATAGAAAGTAGCAACACCTTCTAAGTCTGCAAGGCTCATGCTAAGCAATTGAGCAATAGCATTCATCTGTGCATCATCTACCCAGCCATTACGGCGTTGTACACACTTCAGCGCATCAAGACATGCTGCGCGTGGGTACGGATAGTGACCAATGTGATGTTCGATATCGTGGATTTCTTCCGCAGTTAAAATCCCTTCAACGTTCACACGTGGTTTTTTGTCAGTCAAAATCATCATAATGCGATTACCCCTTAGCGATCCACGTCAGCCATTACGACGTCAATTGTCGCTAAATAAATGATTAAGTCAGACATTAAGCTGCCGTTAATCACAGAAGGCATTTGCTGTAAGTGCGTGAAGGTTGGTGTACGGATACGTGTACGGTAACTCATCGTTGACTTGTCTGAAGTCAAGTAGTAGTTCGACGCACCTTTTACCACTTCCGCCATTACAGAGCTTTCGCCTGCTGGCATTACAGGACCCCATGACACGCTCAAGAAGTGCGTAATCAATGTTTCGATGTCTTGTAAAGTTTTATCTTTTGGTGGTGGAACAGCCAATGGATGGTCTGCTTTGTATGCACCAGAAGGCATGTTGTCTAAACATTGTTTGATGATTTTCAGTGATTCTTCAATTTCACGGAAGTGAACAAGAACACGTGCATAAGCATCGCCTTCGTACTCTAAAGGCACATCGAAGTCGTAGTTTTCGTAGCCGCTATAAGGACGGTATTTACGAACGTCGAAATCAATACCTGTAGCACGTAGACCTGTACCTGTTACACCCCAAGCCAATGCTGATTTTGCATCATACTGAGCAACATTACGGGTACGACCGATAAACACTGAGTTTTTCAGTGCCGCAGTGTAGTACTCGTTCATACGCTTCGGCATCCAATCTAGGATTTCGCGAATGAGGTGCTGCCAGTTGTTTGGCAAGTCGTGCGCTGTACCACCGATACGGAACCATGCTGGGTGCATACGGTAACCCGTGATCGCTTCGATCGCGTCATAGATTTTTTGACGGTCAGCGAACATATAGAATACTGGGGTCATACCGCCGGCATCCTGAATCGCAGTACCAATGAACAATAAGTGGTTATTGATACGGAACAATTCAGACATCATGACACGGATACATTGTGCACGATCAGGAACGGTAATCCCTGCCATTTGCTCTACGCCAAGAACGTAAGGCATGTTTTGCGCACAACCACCTAAGTAGTCAACACGGTCTGTATATGGAATGAATGAGTGCCATGTTTGACGCTCAGCCATTTTTTCCACTCCACGGTGGTGATAGCCGATGTCAGGAACACAGTCTTTCACTTCTTCACCGTCCAATTGCAAGATTACACGGAAGGCACCGTGCGCAGATGGATGGTTAGGACCCAAGTTTAGGAACATGAAGTCTTCATCATCGTTCCCACGCTTCATACCCCAATCTTCAGGTACGAAACGAAGATGTTCTTGTTCGTAATCCTGTTTCGCTTGGTTTTGGCGATAAGGCGTGTATTCAGTCGCACGCGCAGAATATTCTTTACGTAACGGGTGACCTTCCCAATATGTTGGCAACAAGATACGACGGAGCATTGGATGCCCTTCGAAGTTGATACCGAACATGTCGTAAGCTTCACGTTCGTACCAGTTGGCATTAGGCCAAATATTCGTTGCCGTTGGAATGTTTACATCATTCTCAGCTAATGCAACCTTGATACGAATATCACTGTTACGCTCTAACGATAACAAGTGATAGAACACAGTGAAGTCAGATGCAGGCAGACCATCGCGGTGTGTACGTAAACGCTCATCAACCGCAGACAAGTCAAACAGCATCACGTATGGACGTGACACCGTACGCAAGAACATTAAAACTTCTTGTACACGTGCGCGCTCAACCCAGACTGTTGGAAAGTCTTCAAAAGTCGTTTGCACGTAGAAGTTCTCACCAAATTTGGTTTTGAGCTCTTCTACAATTGCAAATGCAGGGCGGGAATCAACTGGAGTTGATTCTGGCATAGCAATGTCAGTTTCAGCCATTGGCTTGGCTTCCTATTTAATACAAATTCAGTCAATCAAAACGACAATTACACCCAGTCCGGGTGTATCAATATTTCGTCGCAGTGATTATTTAATTTCATCCATTGAGCGTAAGTTTTTCACTGCAATACGCTGTGCGTTCTTACGGTCACGTTCTGGCATCATCTTTGGCTTATACACTGGCTTAAGATCATCACCAATCACGGCCGATAAAGGACGGCGCTCAAGTTGAATCTGGTCTTGCAATAACATCAATGCCTGAATTAAAGCTTCAGGACGTGGTGGGCAACCCGGGATATACACATCGACAGGGATGATTTTATCCACACCTTGTACAACTGAATAAATGTCGTACATACCACCAGAGTTTGCACATGCGCCCATTGAGATTACCCATTTAGGCTCAAGCATTTGCTCGTACAAACGTTGAATTACAGGCGCCATTTTCATGAAGCATGTACCTGCAACAATCATCAAGTCAGCCTGACGTGGTGAAGCACGAATAACCTCGGCACCGAAACGTGACAAGTCATGCACGCCTGTTAAAGTCGTTGCATACTCTACGTAGCAGCAAGATGTACCAAAGTTGAACGGCCAAACTGAGTTTTTACGACCCCAGTTTACTGCTGTATGTGCAACATCCTCTAAACGAGTCATGAACACATTTTTATTCACTTCTTCTTCAAGCGGATCGGTAACGATTTGACGCTCTTGAAGTGGATATTGATCAGCATCCGGATTCGCACGGGTTAATGTATATTTCATCCCGTCTTACTCCTTGTCAGATGATGCAGTCGGTGACTTAGATTTCACACGACCAGATGATTGCGCTGGAATTTGACCTGTAGGGTCCATAACCAACTCTTCAATAGAGTTAAAGCGTGTGATTTCTGCGATGTCCATATTTGGTGAACCAATTTTCAACGCTTTACCTGCAGCTTTACGCTTATCAGAAGGCGCCCAATCTAATGCACCTACTTTTACCGCGTAAATTAAAGCAATCAATAAATCGACCACAAAAATAACCACGGTTGTAAAACCAAACCAGCCTGCTTCACGAACAGAAGTAGACCATGCATAAAGATAAAGTGCTTCGATATCAAACACGACGAAGAAAATTGCAACTAAATAGAATTTCGCAGACAAGCGAATACGTGCACCACCAGCACCTACTACACCTGACTCAAACTGCTCTTGCTTAGCACGACCCCATGATTTACCCCCAAGGAGTAAAGGGACGGTCAGCATAAAGACGCAAAGGAATGTAACGCCGATCACGAAGGCAATAATTGCCCAATCGTATGGAGTAATGGCACTCATGCGGGGATAACTCCTGGCAGGCCTATTTATTAACAAAGAATGTATGTATTGGCCTTCAAATACACCAAACACAAAATTAATCCCGCCAATTGTACCTGATTGAGGAGGCTTCTTGCTAGCTTATCGGTATTCGTCTTTAGGATGATTTTTTAATCATTTCAGCATTTAAATTGGGTTTACTCCCTTAAAATTAGGATTAATCGCTTAATTAGATTAGATTGCATTTTTTTATTAATTATTACATTTATGTGATTTTATCAGAAAATTATGACTGTTCAGTTTCATCAACAAACCCTTCATTTCTCAGCATACACATTCAAATTGCCGTATTTTTATCAACTGCGTCATTTATTAAATAAATACTCCCCCACCTCAACTTTGTTGTTTCTTTATTCACTTCTTCTGATTTTGGTCTTTTCTTCAACTGAAAACTGAACCGTATTGAGTCTATGTAAAAAGACCTTTTTTTAGCTTCTTGTGGCTTTTTTGCAATTCTTTGACACGACCTATAAAGAGTGTGATATTTGTAGTTAAAATACAAAAAGCAATCACAACGGAGAGACAATAATGACTTTAGAATTTACGCATAAACCTGATTATTTTCTATCTGCGCAATTGGTGATTCACCATATTAAAAACTACTTAGATAAGCATCCTGATGCTCAAAATGCCATTTTTGATTTACGTGATATCTATGAGTTATTACGTCAAGATTTAGCTTCTGCAACCACCAACCTTAGCGGGATTATGAATATTGTAGATGAATATAAAATTGAGACCCTAAACGGCGACCAAAAACTCATTAGCAATTATTCTATCGATGCTAAAAACAACTCTTTACTCATCGATTTCAATGCAGATGCCCTTGCTGCTCTGAAAAATGGCAAACCCATTATTGAACCTGATGCAACGATTACCGAATAAATAAAAACCTGATGTAAAAAAGCCATTCAAATTGAATGGCTTTTTATATGTACCACTCGCTAAATACAGCTGAGTTAGATTTCTTAGGCTGTTTAGCTTTCATTGGCACTAAGCTCTTTACCATCTAGCTTCGGCTTATTTTTCTTAAAACGTGTCGCAGGCCATGTCATGGTAAAACGCGCCCCACCCAATGTTGGACTTCCATCAATACCAACTGTTCCACCAAACCAATAAGCAATACGGCTAACAATCGATAAACCTAAACCATAGCCCCCTGAAGCACGGGTACGACTATCATCTAAACGTGCAAAGGCATCAAAAATACGCTTACGATCTTCTTCTGGAATGCCGGGACCATCATCTTCAACACAGATATAAGCCATACCTTCATCATTCACACCACCACTGATCAGCACTTTATCATCACAATAACGCACTGCATTGCCCACTAAGTTTTGTACAACGCGATGTAAATAGCGACGCTCGGTTTCCACAATCACCCCAATCGGTGGTGCTTGCAATTCCAAAGTTTTCCCAGTCTTTAAGGCTTCGGTTTCAATCAAGACCTGATCTAAAACTTCAAACAAGCTGACATCTTCAAACTCTAAAGATGGCATGCCCTGTTCGAGCTTGGCATAAGTCATGATCTCATCAATCAAGGTATTGAGAGCTTCGATATCTTTGTCGATTTGTTCAACTTGCTGCTGACGGTAGTCGTAGTCGTCTTCATCCGCCATCATTTCTACACCAAAGCGAATCCGCGCCACAGGTGTTCGCAGTTCATGCGATACCGCGCGCATCAACTCACGCTGTGCTTCAATTAAACGTTCAATATGATCTGACATTGAGTTATAGCTCGATGCCAAGGTACCAAATTCATCGGTACTTTCGACAGGCAGACGTACAGATAAGTCCCCGCCCTTCATTTTATTTAACGCATAATTTACAGCACGTAACTTACGTTGCATCGGCACCAATAGACCATAAACACCCAAGCTCAAGACAAATAAGCTTAGTAGCGTAATACCGGCTGCCAACTGGAAAGGCATCCAATTAAATAATGGTACCGGCCCCATGACCAAGACTTCTGAAGTTGAACTTGGAATTGGCGATACAATCGAAATGGTCGTGCCGCGCTCCGTCGCACTGTCACGATACAAAATAATGCTGTGATCTAAGCGTAATCGGCCGATTTGCTCAGAATCTAAAGGTAAACTCTGAACATTTTGAATTGAAATTGGATATGAAAAATGATGCTGAATTTTTTCAAGATATTGTTTTTCTTGACCTGGGTAATAAACCAAATAATCCAGTATAAAGACAGGCAACGCCTTCATTTGGCGTTCTGAAATATTATCGGCTTTGATATACAGCAGATGCGCAGGGTCATCTTTTAAGCCAATAATAATATAGGCTGCCGTAGTTTGTGCATCCCAACGCACTACAGCTTTACGCTCTTCTATACGTTTTGTTTCCGCTCGGGTTAAATCAACCTGATTAGCTTTTACATAATAAATAGGCAACTCAAGTAGATCAGATGCATCTGACACCCAATCTGACTTTTGTTGTTCATTTGGCTGACGTGCAATACCTTCACTTATAATGAAAGCCAAACCGTCAGTAAGCGATTCACGATATTCTTGCGCGCGCTGGTAGTTAATGATTTGCACCAGCAAATAGCCAAATGTAGCGACTAAAAAGACTAAAATCAGTAGCCCCGCATAAACGCGCAAAAATATACTGTGTTTAAACACGTAAAAGTGTCCTACTTTGCCAAACTAAGGGACGGTATTTTACATTAAATGCCGTTGGTTTCTTTTACGAATAAATAACCTTTACTACGTACGGTCTTAATGCGTTTCGGGTTTTCTGGATCATCGCCAATTTTTGGACGAATTCGCGAGATACGCACGTCAATTGAACGATCTTGACCATCGTATTCAATACCACGCAGACGCTCAAAAATATCTTCACGAGAAAGAATGCGACCTGCATTAGATGCCAACAACCATAAAAGGTCATATTCTGCACTGGTAAAGTCAACCAACTCATTATTGAGTGTGACAGAACGACCACCATTATCAATTACAAGATCATCAAATTCGATGCGCTGTGCAACCTCATCTTCTGGTGCTTTGTCTGTACGACGTAATAATGCACGAATACGCGCAAGTAAAACGCGAGGTTGAACAGGTTTTGCAACATAGTCATCTGCACCCATTTCTAGACCCAACACTTGGTCCATGTCTTCGGTACGTGCAGTCAACATTAAAATTGGTTGATGGTAGTGTGGACGAACTTCACGACAAATGGTTAAACCATCTGCACCCGGAAGCATCACGTCGAGTAATACCATATCTGGTTGTTCAGCGATAATACGGCGAATCGCACGATTACCGTCTGGTTCTACCCCAACTTCAAGTCCGTTACGGATTAAGTATTCTTGAGTTAAACGAGCAAGACGCTCATCGTCTTCAACAATTAAAATTTTAGGTAACTTTTCTTCTTGGCTCATTGATTGCCCCTTATTTGATTGGGCGTATCCTATTTGAAATCCGATAGATACGCTTAAACATAGTTTGCAATATACACACGTTTACATTGTAAACAAGATGGCATTCACCAAACTGATACATCAATATCGTATTTTGTAATAAATTTTAACCTGCTACATTTTTGCAGCCGTATTTACCAATCATTTCCATGCCCTATTGCTCACAATACCAACAATTATAAATTTGGATACATTTTCATCGAATAAAAACTGACTGATTAATTCACAACTTTTTAGGCTTTCTGAAGTTATCCACAATGTTATCTATAAGCACTCTTTTTCGACTTTGCTATGCTATGCCCTTGTCGGATAAGGCATATATAACAAAGATAAAAAATAGGGATTTTTTGAGATGGATTTCTGCCAGAAAAGTTCAAAGCATTTAGTAAAATGTCAATATTGATATACCCTGAATTTTCCCGTATCTTGTGTTCAATAAATTTTTAAACCACTAGGTCTTGTGTTTAAACCTCAAACACTGTGGCATAAAAATTGCCCAGTTCAAACGGTCCTAACATAAAAATAGATGACAAATGGAGCTATGCTAGCATGAGCGTAACGAATTCAACCCCTGGTCAAATTCAGGTGATTAAACGCACCGGTGACGTTGCACCTTTTGATGCAGAAAAAATCTCTGTGGCGATTGGTAAAGCGTTCTTGGCCGTTGAAGGCCAGCAAAGCGCTGACTCCAGCCGTATTCATGACCGTATCTCTCAATTAACTGAGATGGTATTGAATACCTTTAACCGTCGCTTACCTTCTGGCGGTACCATTCATATTGAAGAAATTCAGGATCAGGTTGAACTTGCGCTTATGCGTACAGGTGAGCAAAAAGTTGCTCGCTCTTACGTGATTTACCGCGAACAACGTGCCGAAGCTCGTAAACAAACTGGTGCTCACCACCACCCTACTTTACAAGTGACAAGTTCAAACGGTCAGCTTAAACCGCTTGATCTTGGCGCACTTGAGGCAAATATTGTCAAAGCAGCTGAAGGTTTAGAAGGCATCGATGTTCGAGCGATTATCGATGAGACTGTAAAAAACCTTTATAACGGCGTAAAAGAGTCAGACATCTCAACGACCATGATGATGGCTACTCGTACACGTATCGAACAAGAACCAAACTATACATATGTGACTGCGCGTTTATTACGTAACGACCTTGTTGCTACAGGGTTAGAGTTCTTAGGTTTAGATACTGACACGAATGAAGGCGACGCTTTAGAAACTTTCTTGAAGAAAGGTATCGAGCTTGATCTTCTTTCTCCAGAACTACTTAACTTTGACCTTGCAAAATTGGCTGCTGCGATTCAACCAGAACGCTCAAACCAATTTACTTATTTAGGTCTACAAACCTTATTTGACCGTTACTTCATCCACTCAGATGGTGTACGTTTCGAATTACCACAATTATTCTTCATGCGTGTTTCAATGGGTCTTTCATTGAACGAAGCAAACCGTGAAGAACGTGCAATCGAATTCTATAACTTATTGTCTAGCTTCGATTACATGGCATCTACGCCTACTCTATTTAACTCTGGTACTTTACGTCCACAGTTATCTAGCTGTTACTTAACAACGATTTCAGATGACCTTTACAACATTTATGGCGCAATGCGTGATAACGCAATGTTGTCTAAATGGGCGGGTGGTTTAGGTAATGACTGGACGCCAGTTCGTGCGCTTAACTCGTACATCAAAGGTACAAATGGTAAGTCACAAGGTGTTGTACCGTTCCTTAAAGTTGCCAACGATACTGCTGTTGCAGTTAACCAAGGTGGTAAACGTAAAGGTGCAGTATGTGCATACCTTGAAACTTGGCACTTGGACATCGAAGAATTCCTAGAGCTTCGTAAGAACACAGGTGATGACCGTCGTCGTACCCATGACATGAACACAGCAAACTGGGTTCCTGATTTGTTTATGCAACGTGTATTCGAAGATGCTGAATGGACTCTGTTCACACCATCTGAAACACCTGATTTGCATGACCTAACAGGTGCAGAATTTGCTGAACGCTATGCTTACTACGAAGGCATTGCGAAAGAAACCAACATGCTACATAAGAAAGTCCGTGCGAAAGACTTATGGCGCAAAATGTTGTCTATGTTGTTTGAAACTGGTCACCCTTGGATCACATTCAAAGACGTATGTAACTTACGTTCACCACAACAACACGTTGGTGTAGTTCACTCTTCTAACTTGTGTACAGAAATTACGCTGAACACTAACGAAGATGAAATCGCAGTATGTAACTTAGGTTCAATCAACCTTGTACAACACGTTCAAGGCGGTGTGTTAGATCGTGAAAAACTTGCTCGTACAGTTAAAACTGCTGTTCGAATGCTCGATAACGTAATTGACATCAACTACTACGCTGTTCCACAAGCTCGTAACTCGAACTTGAAACACCGTCCAGTGGGTATGGGTATCATGGGCTTCCAAGATGCTTTATACGAAATGAAATTGGCTTATGGTTCTGATGCTGCGGTTGAGTTCGCTGACGAATCTATGGAAGTGATTTCTTACTACGCAATCCAAACGTCTAGCGACTTGGCACTTGAACGTGGTACTTACGAGACATTTAAAGGTTCACTTTGGGATCAAGGTATCTTGCCAATTGACTCTTTAGATATCGTACAAAAAGCACGTCCTGACCGTATGTTCGAAGTTGACCGTACAACACGTTTGGACTGGGATAGTTTACGTACTAAAGTTCAAAAAGACGGTATGCGCAACTCAAACGTGATGGCAATTGCACCGACTGCAACCATTTCGAACATTTGTGGCGTGTCTCAATCAATCGAACCAACTTTCCAAAACTTGTATGTGAAATCTAACCTTTCTGGTGAATTCACAGTGATCAACCCGTACCTAGTACGTGCGTTAAAAGATCGCGGTCTTTGGGATTCTGTAATGGTGAACGACCTGAAACACTTCGAAGGTTCGGTTCAAAAAATTGCACGTATTCCTGAAGAGCTTAAAGCAATCTTCGCGACTGCGTTCGAAGTTGAGCCACGTTGGATTGTTGATGCTGCATCACGTCGTCAAAAATGGATCGACCAAGCTCAGTCTCTTAACCTTTACATCTCTGGTGCAAACGGTAAGAAACTCGACATGACGTATAAAATGGCATGGTTACGTGGTCTAAAAACCACTTACTACCTACGTGCATTGGGTGCGACTTCTGCTGAGAAATCAACCATTAACACAGGTGCGTTAAATGCAGTTAAACCTGCAACTGTAGCAGCTCCTGTTGCCGCGGTCGCAGCACCTGAAGCAAAACCAGAAGTTCCTGCAGAGGAAGACGGTTTTGCAAATGCAGCGCCAGTGCCACAAGCATGTTCAATTGATAATCCTGATTGTGAGGCTTGTCAATAATGCAAAAAGTTTCTATGGGTGAGCTAATAATATTCATGATTTTACTACTACTAATTGTAGTAGCAATCAAAGGATAAAAATATGCTAGAACATTAGCCTCTGCATTAGAGGCTTTTGTTCAACCCATAGATTTTTGCCAAAATCACAGATCTTAAAGGAAAACTCCATGCCACATATGACGCATAACTATCAGTTAGGGCTTATTGCTTTGGTGGTTTCCTTTATTTTGACTTTTTATGTCCCGATCGCCTATTTCTGGTTCAAGGCATATAAATCGCGTAATCAAAATAAGTAGTTTTATAGACAGAATTACTTCTTTTGATAATGTAGAAATACACAATCAAACCTAGATCAAAGATTATGAAAGATAAAAAGTAATTGGAGATTTAGAAAGGATTTGGGGAAAATGTTGGGGATATTGGCGTATCCCCTCCATAAATCTCAGATAACCGAGAATACGGTTGACTGAAAGCTTTCGTCTAAGAAAGTAACGAAATCTTCGTTCACTTTGGGCTTTGAGTCAACTGTTAATTATCACTTTTAAACTAAACCTATGTTTTTAGAAGTTTTAAAAATGAGTATCAAACTACAGTTAATCATTAACAAAGTTACAGGAGATTTTTATGAGCCAATGGTGCTTAAGCTACGATCTTAAAAACAAACCAAGTTCAAATTATTCAAGAATTTACCAAACTCTTGGACAATATGAACACACTCGATTACAACAGTCGATTTGGTTGCTAAATACAACTAAATCTTCTGATGAAATCATAAATGATTTTAGGCATTGCGTTGATCAAGATGACCGTTTTGCGGTTTTCCCAATTGACCAAAATTTATTAAACATTTTAAAGGAGTAAATACCCCGACCATTTATTGTTCACAATAAATGGTTTTGAAATAGAGAGAGGTTTATAATCTCTTCTCTATTTCAGTGGGGTTCATTGCTTTTTAAATAAAGTGAGGAGAATCCCATGTCTATCCTAAGTTGGGACGATTTCGAAGATGATGAACCGAAACAAGCTGCACAAGCTCACCAGCCTGCGCCCGTCGAACCGCAAAAAACGACTGATTCGCAAGTGGTATCTAATGCACAGCACTCATCGCCGAATTTGGCAGCTGCACAACCCGCTCGAACCAGTACAAATCGACCAACAGATCCAACCGATCCGTTGGCAAGAGCATCTAACGCTCTAGAAAATCTAGACGTTGCACCTGGCTTAGAAGAGCTAGAAATGGGTGCTCAGCGTGTTCAAGTTGACGATAAAGCGATGATCAACTGCCGCGCTGACTTAAACCAACTTGTACCGTTCAAATACGAATGGGCTTGGCAAAAATATCTAGACGGTTGTGCAAACCACTGGATGCCGCAAGAAGTGAACATGAACCATGACATCGCACTTTGGAAGTCTGAAAATGGCTTAACCGAAGATGAGCGTACCATTGTTATGCGTTCTTTAGGTTTCTTCTCGACTGCGGATTCATTGGTTGCAAACAACTTGGTTCTTGCAATCTACCGTCACATTACCAACCCTGAATGCCGTCAGTACATCTTACGTCAATCATTTGAAGAAGCGATTCACACGCACGCTTACCAATACTGTATCGAATCTTTAGGCATGGACGAAGGCGAAGTCTTCAACATGTACCGTGAAATTCCTTCAGTGGCTCGTAAAGCGGCTTGGGGCCTAAAATATACACAATCTTTAAGTGATCCTACTTTCAAAACAGGTACACCTGAAAACGACCAAATCTTGCTTCGCAACTTGATCGCGTTCTACTGCGTCCTTGAAGGTATCTTCTTCTACTGTGGTTTCAGCCAAATCTTGTCTATGGGACGTCGTAACAAGATGAATGGTGTTGCTGAACAATTCCAATACATCTTACGTGATGAATCCATGCACTTGAACTTTGGTATCGACATGATCAACCAAATCAAGATCGAGAACCCTCACCTATGGACTGCTGAGTTCCAAGAAGAAATCATTCAAATGATTCTTGAAGGTACAATGCTTGAAATCGAATATGCTCGTGACACTATGCCACGCGGTGTATTGGGTATGAATGCAGGCATGATGGAAGAATACTTGAAGTTCATCTGTAACCGTCGTTTAAGCCAATTAGGTTTACCTGAACAATTTGCTGGTGTGAATAACCCATTCCAGTGGATGTCAGAAATGATGGACTTACGTAAAGAGAAGAACTTCTTTGAAACTCGCGTAACGGATTACCAAACTGGTGGTGCGTTAAGCTGGTAATAAATTTTTCAGCGAAATATCAAAAGCGGAACCAAGTGTTCCGCTTTTTTTATGAAGAATTTCATTCACCCAAGCAAATCTATGCATTTAATTTAATTCATATTCTGCTAATATAAAACGGTATAAAAATACATCAATTAATAAAAATCACATAATAAAAGAGGACAGAATGAAAGGTCAGATATTAGATTATTCAGTACAAACCAATTCAGGCATCATCAGTGGAGATGATCAAAACCGTTATGAGTTTACAGGTGCAGAATGGCGTGGCCAAAACTCACCTAAACGTGGCGATCATGTAGATTTCGATATCAGTCCCGAAGGTCAAGCGGTTCAAGTATTCAATGCACTTGGCAGCAGTAATCCTATTCAACAAATTTCACAGCACCTCGATAAAATTTCAAACCAAGACCAAGCTGAATCAAAATTCAACATGATTGATTGGTTTGTCAAATGTCTAAAAAATTATGCCAACTTTACTGGACGTGCACGCCGTAAAGAATATTGGTTTTTTGTTTTGGTCTATCTTATCGCAATGATTATTACTCTGATTGTCGATTCAGTGCTTAGAACCAGAGGAATATTCACAGGTATTTTCATCTTAGCAATGGTTATTCCGTCCCTTTCTGTTGCAGTACGCCGTTTGCATGATATTAATAAATCTGGTTGGTATTGGTTAATACAAATGATTCCGCTCGTTGGACCAATTCTGGTTCTAATTTGGCTTGCAACGGAAACCAAACCTGAAGTAAACCAATGGGGACAACCTGCAAAATAAATAAAAAATCGTGGCTACTATTTATGTAGCCGCCCTATCAACAGCACATCAACTCAGGAAAAATATGAAAGGACAAATACTAGATTTTTCGATTCAAACTAATACTGGGGTGATTAGTGCTGAAGATGGAAAACACTATCAATTTGCTGGTCATGAATGGCGAGGTCAAAGACCACCTACACGTGGAGAACAGGTTGATTTTGCTTTGGATGAAAGTGGGCAAGCGATTCAAGTCTACATTGCATTACGCCAACAAAGTTTTTCCACGAATACGCGAACAAACTACAGTGAAGAAGAGGAAAACTATGACTTTTTCGCGTGGTCATTCAAACCACTGAAAAAGTTTGCTGAATTTGAAGGACGTGCTCGACGTAAAGAGTTCTGGTTCTTTTGGCTATTTTGTATATTGGTCACTATACTCGCCTCTGTTTGCGATTTCGTTATTGGCAGTGAACCTTGGCTAGAAAATATTACCAATATCGTTTTACTTATTCCTAGCTTAGCTGTTGGCGCACGTCGACTACATGACACGGGACGTTCAGGTTGGTGGCAACTTTTAATGCTCACAATCATCGGGATCATTCCACTGATTATATGGTGGGCTACAGACACCAAAGCCGAGAACAACCAATGGGGTCAACCCGCTAGAGATCTGCAACAATAAAATAAGGCGCACAATGCGCCTTATCTTTTAACAAGAAACTTTAGCCATATTTACGCGCAAAATCTTCATCTGAAGTGCATAGATAAACAATAAATTCAATAAAAGCAACAATGGATGGAATAAAGGTCCAACAGAATAGCAGATACACAATCCCCCATCCAATACGACCCAAATAGAATTTATGTATACCAAATCCACCAAGGAAGAATGCTAAGAGTGCAGCAACAATACGACTCTTTTGACCGTATTGCGTGCCTAAAGCATTCGGCACAGCGACTAAGTAAATATCGGTTGCGTAACCCAATCCACTTGTCTCAAAATCAACAAATTGTCCACGAGCAGGAACAGTTTGTCCTTTCCAATCGCTTCCAGAAAATTGATAACGATTCTGATCATCTCCACTGATGATGCCTGTATTATTTTGAACAGAAAAATCGAGTATTTGCCCTTTCATATAATCCTCTATGTTTTATCTTTATTTGATGATTCTTGGACGTTATTTTCATCAGCAATATAACGAATTATTGATGAATATCATATCATTAACTTATCTTGCCAAATAGCATTTTGTAAACATCAATCTCAATGCATATACCACTGCCATCGCAAATATTGCATAACCTGCGGGAGTGATAAACAACGGAATACACAAAACAATCACCACGGTTAAAGGATATAAAAGTTTTCTAAAGCCGCTTTGATGATGCAACTCATGGAGTAAATATAAACTTGTTGTATAAATCACGAGGCTGATCGCTACAAAGTAGCTTTCTTTTTCAGAACTAATCAGTGCCTCATGCGAAACTACATCGACTGCGGCAGCTAAACCTGCACCAATCGCCGCGATACTAATAAAGACAAAGAAATGTCCATAACCCCAAGTAAATGCCATTTTTCGGCTATTTAGACGCTCTGCAATACTGGTATCAAAATAAGACCACCACATGGTGAACATCATCATCAGGCCGCCCACCATCAGAAAAATCAGTTCAGTACTTAAACGCTGATTTGTTAATGCATCAGTCATCGCAATCGAGCATCCGACAATAGATTCGCCTAAAACGATAATGGTAAGCAGTGAATATCGCTCTGCAATATGATGCGCATGCCAAGGTGTACGGCTTGCAGCTTCTGCAAAAACTGGGATAGACAGTTCAGCAATTGCGAGCAAAATGAAAAGATAAACTGTGAAATGCAGCGGTGAAAAATGAAAGAACAGCCACCCCACTTGCACCAGTATGATGCCAAAAGCATAGCGTAATGCTGTTTTCCGACGGGACAGATCATGCTTTGCAACGCGAAACCACTGCTGTAACTAAGCCCAGACGCATAAAGGCATAACCAATCACAATTACGTCAAAATCCTGCTTTTGTAAAGCGTTTGGAATACCTGCAGCAATGACCAAAGAGCCAATAATCTGAACAAAAGTTAAGATTCGATAGAGCGCATCATCATTATCATACGCCGAAGCAAACCAACTAAAGTTCATCCACGCCCACCACAAGGCAAAAAACACCATGCCATACAGCGTTAAACCCTGAGCTAAATGATTTTCAACAATGGCATGATGCAGTTGCTGCCCTGCTGTTGCGATCGCCACGACAAAGATCAAGTCAAAAAGCAATTCTAAAGAGGTCGCGACACGATGATGCTCATGTGGATCACGTGGGTGCAAAGGTTTGAGCCACTGACTAGGGAATAAAAATGATTTGGACATAGCATTCAGCTTTATTGTTTTCTGTCTGAATTTTTTCAAAAGCCTGAAACAGTTACAAGATCGATTACATAAATCAGATGAGAAACAGTTTTCTAGAAAAAGGATAATGGCTTTAAAAACCTACTTAAGCGTTTGATATTTCAATCATGGAAGTAAAAATTCAAAGTGACAAAACTGCGAAAGACGTTTTAAGATAAAAACTCGATAGATCGATGTGTTTTTTATATCTCAGCTATATTTTTCTCTAAATTTTAATGACATACTGCTATCCACTAAAATAATAATGAAACCTAAAAATAATGTTAGAAGAAAAATTAGCGTCTTTTCCTGACGCAGTTTGGGTACAGATTCATTATGATCAAATGCAAGTTTTAACGCGTGATCATCAAATTGTAGCTGAACAAAACTGCCCTCTGGCTTTTATAGAACGTGGAAGTTTTGTCCGAAACTATCATGTTGCAGAACAGTGCTTCAACCAACTCATACAACAGATCCACTTCAAGTGGTATGAGTTTGGACAGCCGGTTATTTTTATTCAGTTAAAAGAACGCTTAAGTGAAGAAGTCAGCGCACTCGAGCTACAAGCCATTCAAGAAATGGCTCTAAGCGCAAATGCACATTTTGTATTTGTCTACGATAAACATGGCATCGCACTCGAAGCAGAAACCATCAAAAATGATGAGTCACCTTTGCTCAAATGGTTTTTCTGTGGGCTGATTTTTCTGATTTTGCTGATTATCTTTAAATAATCAGCATCATTCTCTTGATTAGGTGCAACTACGACACTTTCTGCTGCTGCAATTGCTCAATACTCGAAATCAAATCGTTAAAACGATCAATCACCAGTGCCGGTGCAGCCGTTTGAATTTCTTCTGCACTACCATAACCATAGCTCACAGCAATACTCTGCACTGCATTACGGCGTGCGCCTAAAATATCGTACTCACGGTCTCCCACCATCACACATTCTTTTGCATCCAACTGTTCTTGCTGCAAAATGTATTCAATTAAATCGCCTTTGTTGGTGCGCTCACCGTTCAGTTCACTGCCATAGATCACAGTAAAATATTGTGCCAAATCAAAATGTTCTAAAATTTGGCGGGCATAGACCGTCGGCTTTGCTGTAGCGACGTACAAGTGAAAGCCTTGCTGTTGTAAAGTTGCTAGAGTTTCGGCAACCGCAGGATACACTTTATTTTCAAATAAACCGGTAACGGCAAAGCGCTCGCGATAGCCAAGTAAAGCCTGATCTGCAAGTACATTATGCACATCGACATTGAGGATTTCGGCCAAAGAGGCTTTCAAAGGTGGTCCAATGATCCAATCGATATTGGTCTCATCCGAAATGGGATGTCCAATTTTCGCCAGTCCATAGCGTGCTGAAGTGGTAATGCCAACTTTTGGATCTGTTAATGTTCCATCGAGATCGATCAATATATTCTTAATCACAGCTTTTACCTTATCCATTCACTTCTGCAAAAATACTATCGAGTGTTCGCTCAAAGTTGCCTATACTATCGCAAATTTTGTGTAATAAGGACATCATTGTGCGCCCTACTGTACTGTGCTTTTCAGGTCTTGACCCTTCAGGTGGTGCAGGACTGCAAGCGGACATTGAAGCCATTGGTCAAAGTGGCGCACATGCTGCCATTGCGTGTACAGCATTAACCGTTCAAAACTCACAACAAGTGTATTCATTTGAAGCAACCTCACGTGAGTTATTGCTGGCTCAAGCATATGCTGTCGTCGGTGACCTCCCTATTCGCTGTGTAAAATCAGGAATGTTAGGAACGACTGAAAATATCGCGGCTCTCGCTGAGTTTTTACGTGAACATCCCGAATATCATTATGTTCTCGACCCCGTTTTAGTTGCCAATAGTGGTGGTTCTTTGGGCGATCAAGCAACTTTGGTCAAAGCCTTTGCAGAACTGATTCCACTTGCCACGGTGCTTACACCCAATACCGTAGAATTACGTGCGCTCACAGGTGAAGAGGATATTTCTAAAGCAACTGCGCAACTTTTTGCGATGGGTGCTCAAGCGGTATTAGTAAAAGGTGGGCATGAAAATACGCCTGACTATATCCAAAACTCGTTATATGTTCAGGGTGAATTAGTCTCTGAAACCCGTTGTCCACGACTGGATGGGGAATATCATGGTTCGGGCTGTTCATTGGCGAGTTTTATTGCAGGGCGTTTAGCCTTAGGTGATGAGCTCAAAACGGCTGTTCATCATGCCGAAACATGGCTATTTGGTGTGTTGAAAATCGCTGAATCACCAGTTGTCGGAGGACAGAAAATTCCAAAACGTTTTTAAAGTTCTTGGTTATTTATTTAAACCCGATAGAATAAAACGCTGCATCATTTAAAGCCCTGAATATCAGGGCTTTTTCAAATTAAGAGTCGAGTTGAACGCGATATACTAAGGTTGGAATTTCCCATGCACCACCAGCAAATCCTTTGCACTGTGTGGTTTTTGCCATATAGGTTTGGATAAAACGCTGACCATTCCAAGACCACTCCCCCGTACTATGACAGTCACCAATGCCTCGCCCACGTTGATTGAAAAAAATTTGCCCTTCGCTAAAACCACTTCCAGAAAAGGTCACGGGTTGTTTGATTTGCTTTAAGTTACGATCCATCAGCCAATAGCCATTACCACTGTTATATGCCCCACGCCAACATGGCACTTCGACCAAGGCATTTTTTCCATTGATTGGAAACACCACGACTCGATCATCCTCTAAGAAATTTGCATCAAAGAGTTGAGGACAATCTTCCACTGTCGTTTTTTTCTTTATCAATCCAAATAATTGTTTGGCTGTGGGAGCATTGACGGCATACCGCGTTTGTAAACCCTTACTATAATTTTGAATATACACTTTCGGAATACTTTTAGGTTTGAGTACATTGGCCGAACTGCTATTGGCTTTACGCAATAATGCCGAATTTGTCCCTATGCGCTTTTGAAAATCATCCATACGGAGTAAAACTGCACTAGCGCCCTGCACAGACAATAACCATGTTTTGTTGTTGCCTTTCCACACAATCGGTTGATTGGCTTGTAAGGCTTGAATCAGTTTTTGAGTTTGAGCTGCACTTAACTGACCTTCCGCAGTTTTGGCATCAAGCTGCACAGTTCCCTGATTTTTACCTAAAGTGTAAAGTTGAAGTGGTTTATTTGCCGCACTTAACGTTTCAGGATCGAGTTTCACTCGTGCGCTGACTTGCGCTTGAGCGCCCGCAGCACGTTGTAATAATACAGAAATAGCGGGCTGATTGCCCTCCGCCTGATAACCTGCAACGCGACAAGTCCCCGTATTATCACAAGCGATTTCCCAATCCTTATGTGAAAAATAATTTCCTTGAATTTGAGCAAAACTCACACTACAACCCAATGCAGCAACGTAGCCCAATAAAAGTTGCCAGATGACATTATTTTTGTTCATGTCTTTGGCTCGAATAATTATATTAGAGCCATCTTAGAATGCTTTTCACTGAAACTCCAGTTTAAATGGATCTGCTACATGATTTAAATTTATAGAGATGAATCATTCAGTTGCTGTATCTCTTCACATTTTTTTCGTTTCGCATTTTCATCACTGAGCGTATTCATCAAATCTGCCGCTAGGCCTTTTAAAAGACTCATATCATCATCGGTCATTTGATTCGGCTGCCGATCTAAAACACAGAAACTTCCCAGGGCCACCCCATTACGGTCTCTAAGTGCAACGCCTGCATAAAAGCGAATGCGGTTATGCATCAATTCAGGTAAATGCGCAAAGCGTGGGTCACGTTGTAGGTCTTCAATAATCAAGCGTTCATTTTGATACACCAAATGGCTGCAGATCGAGTCTTGCTTGGACTGGCGCACCTGCATCGGTTGCTCGGTAGCCTGAGCCAAAGGGCTACCTGGGGTATAGACCCAGTCTTGCTTGACCCAAGAGATTTGTGCATATTTCACATCGAAGGCTTGTCGGGCTTCTTCAATATATTGTTCATAAATCGGTAAATTCCGATCATCCAAAACATTCAGTTCTTCTAATGCTTTTAAGCGCTGTGCTTCAACGCTAGGATCAGGCTCATCCAACCAAGATTCACCCTGCTTCAATTGAAAAGCTTCAATGGTTAATAACAAGTCATTCATATTATTGACCACTGCATCGACGGTGAAATTTTCTTTGATCGCATCTAATTGGGATATCTCATCACAGCTCCACAGTGCAAAAATCAGTTTTTTATCTGGAAACTGTGCCTTAAAAACATGGCTTAAAAGGCGAATTTGAGCTTCTGGTGCCGTATGGAAAATCGAAATACATACGATCTGAATATCCTCTTGGATATCATCTATACTTTGATGCTGATTTTGTATCAATACGTCGCTAAAAGCCTGAGCCGGAATACTGCTTAAGCTTAGGCTATGCGCCAACATAGCCGATACTTGAACATCAATTTCCCAACGTGCCCCGATACATAACACCGCTGCTTTCTGATCCTGCTGTGCAACTGGATATGCCCGTTGAAAACTATGATTAAACAGTTTTAATCCCTGATGTAAACGTAGTCGATGTTCAGCACTGGCCTCGGTGTTGTGGCCTCTCGAAAAAATCCGTATGGCTGGAATCGCGACTTTGGCATAAAACGCATTAACCCGCCGTGCCTTGATTTCATCCGTCGCATCCTTCGGTAACTTTTCAGCAATAAAAGTCTGTGCAACATCCATGGCATCTTGCACATCATCAGCGACTAATCTTTGATAGAAGCGCTCATGCGGTGCCAATGCAGGCGTACTACCGATCAGGGTTTTAATAAAACCTAAGGATGGTACATAGCTCGAAAGCACCAATAAACATGCGGTTAAAGGCGTCGATAAAATTAAACCAATCGGCCCCCACACAGCCGTCCAAAACATGGCGGCAATAATAATGGCTAAGGTTGAAAGTCCGGTACTTTCCCCATATAACCAAGGCTCAAAAATATTATTACTGACCAATTCCAAGAGCAAAATTAAACCCACTGTCCATAGCACCATATTCCATGTGGGATCTACCGCAAAAGCCAATGCAATGGGGAAAATCGCAGAAATCATTGGGCCGACATAGGGAACAAAGCGCATCACTATCGCCACCATTCCCCACATAATTGCTGCCGGCACCCCAATAAACCAAAGTCCCAAGGCCATCGGAATACCATAGGTCACATTAACCATCAGCTGCATACGTAAATATTTACCGATACGATTGGCCGCTTCATCTAGTGCATCTGTACCGATATTTAAATTGCCGCCCAGCAGCTTGAGGAAACGGTCATGCAAATCTTTCCGATTGACCAAAATCAGAATCACAAACAAAAATACAATACCTGCGGTTGCCAAGGGATTGAGCACCCGCTCGCTCCAAGCCATGACCGCTTCAGCCGTGGTTTGTTGTTGCCCCACTACTTTAACTTGCTGAACTTTAGGATTTTTCTCTTCTGGCACCACATCATCTATCGAGTTTTCAACGGTATCTATGGTGGTTTTTGCGCCATCCCAAACACTCGGGCCGCGTGCAAATTGACGAATAGAATCCATTTTCTTTTGAATCGTGCCCTGATATTGCGGTAATTCTTGGCTTAATTGCCCCAGTTGATAACCCAAATAAGAGGCCGCGCCGGATAAAATCGCCAAAGCCAAACCGACCACAATAAATATAGATGGCATCTGCGGAAGTCCCCAACCACGGAGTTTCATCACCAAAGGATCAACTAAAAAAGCCAATAAAATTGCGAGTGCCAATGGAATAAAAATATCTTTGCCAAGATATAAGGCTGCAATCAGCAAACTGCCGATGATGAATCCTGCCGTGATTCGAATCACTTTATGTAAATCTGCAGGGGGCATTTGCTTCGATGCGTTCAGATCTTGCAAGCCTTGCTTTTGACCTGATGGTGATGATTCAAAATCTTGCGCTAATTTATTATTTTTATGATCCATTTTCTTATCCTGAACGATGGTCATTATTTTTTAATTTAGGCTGAAGTTTTAGGGCTGCATACGCATTTCATGTAATGATTTGCAAAGAAAAAAACAGAGCTTCATAGCTCTGTTTTCATACTGCTTTTTGAGAAGAATTAAAAGGTAATCACTTTACTTTGATGAGTCACAATATCCACTGGAACAGAAATATGTTGATGAACGATCTTCCATTGAGACTGCGTTTTTTTCATCCCAATGGTGTTACGACACCACGAGATCCCCGGTGTCGGTATCCCGCTCTGATCATCAATTTTAGAATAACAATGCAGAAAGGCAATATCAGGATCTGCATGGATGACCAGTTCCCGCCTAAATACCTTTAAGCCTTCACGAAAATACTCCCGATAAAATTCCCACATTTTTTGATATGCCATTAAGCCACGCATTTCACAACTGGCATCAAAAAAGTACACATCTGCTGCGCAGGATTCAGCAATATTCTCAATTTTCAATTGGCAGATAACCTCATCCCAATTGGCTAAAAATTGCAGAATTTCGTCAGCGGCCTGTTGGTCACCGACTATTTTGATTTTATCTTGCATCTCTGGCGCCTATTTCTTTTATTTTTTATGAAGTATTATTCTGTGAGGCGTTTGGAAGTTGAATTTCAACGATCTTCCAGCTCCAACCTCGGCGTTGCATAATAAATACGGTATATTTTTCTTCGCTTAGGCCTTGGAGCGGCACATACAGATCAAATCGATTCCAAGCGCTATAGCTTGCTTTGGGTTCAAGTGGCTGGCTTTGCTTTAAAGCTGCAGCGGTTGTAGTTGCATCCTTTTTGGATGATGTTGATGTATGAGGTTGTTCTGCGACCTTATTTTCAGCATGAGTGAATAGTTCAATCCCTGAGCTAATCATGCTCGGATTGGTTAGTTGGGTTATTTCTGGTAATTGGATCGACTCTTTTAATGCTTTGCCTTGTAAAAGCAGCATGATACTGTTTGGATTGCCCAGACTGTCGACCAGCGTTGCACTGAGGACTGTGCTGAGCTGCCCACCCCAAGACTGGGCAAATTCGGGTAAATGCTGTAGCCCAGTTTTCTGTTGTATGAGGTCTTCAACTTGTGGTTTTAGACTCGATTTGACTGCCGCAAAATCGATATATTGAGCAATTTTTTCAGGTTGATTGTGCTCATAGGCTTGACGTATTTGATACAACACCCAATACGGAGACGCAATCATCCAACCCATGACGATGATCAAAATCGTAATGAGCCTATAATACAAAATATGATTCTGCTTATTCATCGTTCACCACTCTAGCCAGTGAAGTTGTGGTACTTCCTTGTACCGTCAAATAAGCCTGATCTAGATTGAAGAGCATCCAACCCAACAGCGCTTATTTGAGAACCATATTGCTTTTGATCTTGTGATTTTGACGAGCCTTCAGGTTTTGTTTATCCCGCGTTGACTGTCTCGATCAGGTTGTTTCAAATTTAAGCAGTTAGATCTTTAATTTGGGTACTTGCACCATTGGTTTTAACTGATTCAATGCCTTTATCGCGTGATTGCTCACTGGCATAAAATTGGCTGGTCCCAATAATTTGATGGTTTGCCGCTTTCAAATTAAAATATGGTTTGCCATTTTTGGCCGTCAGTCGTTCAAAACGACTGTCATCTGAACTGTTCTTTTGTACAGACTCAATCCCGTTTTGGGCTGATGCTTTCGCTTTATATAATTCACTCGTTAAAATGATTTCACCGTTCCCTGCTTTTAATACAAAACGAAACTGCTGATCATTAGAATGACTGATCTCGTACCATCCCGACATATGTTACCCCTTCATTTTCATTGTTTTATCTATTATTCGATCAGGATTTGTTGTTGGAAATTCAACCTGATCTACAGAATATAAATGAACTCGGTCACATTTTTCAATGTCTTTTTTGATCAGTGTAAAGGCTTAAAATTTAATCACTAAGAAAATGATTTTTAATAAATAATTACAATAAAAAAGAATCCGACCGAAGTCGGATTTCATCATTCTTTCATCATGCTGTATTTGTGAATAGCGGTACATTGCTCAACGCATTGAATAAAGGCCTTAAGGACTCACGATCTGCTTCGAATAGGTTGCTTTATTCATTTCTAAAATTTCTACACAAAGTTGCACTTCTATTGCTGAAGCTGTGACATGTTGTTTCAACACGTCCAATAACAACAATGAAATTTGCTTTTGAACTTCAACCGTTCGACCCGTCAATAATGAAACTTTGGCATGCATATACGCATGTTGAGCGTGTTCATCAAAACCCACAACAAAATCTTGTTGAGCGACAGCACGGCTCTTAATATCATTGATGGCACTGACATGACCCGATTCAAATAAGGCAGCGTTCAGCGCTTTAAGTAAAGGACGAGGCTCAAGCTCAAGGTTATTGGAATATTCCAAATGAATATGCGGCATAGTAAAGACATTTCAAACCTGTAATGCTTCTATTATGCAGGCTGAAAAGTAAAATCTATAGCGGATTAGATATCAATTTCATGTTTTAGTAGACATCCCAAGCCAAGTGTTGACTTCGCTTAGGGTGCTTGAAGGTTGCTTTAGACCGAACAAAAACGAAACTTAAACTTTTTTCACGTACTCAGATTTGAGTTTCATAGCCCCGATACCATCAATTTTACAGTCAATGTCATGACTATCTGTTGCATCGACTAAAAGGCGAATATTTTTAACTTTGGTACCAACTTTCACCACTGACGATGAGCCTTTAATTTTAAGATCTTTCACCACAGTAACCGTGTCGCCATCGGCCAATACATTGCCATTGGCATCTTTAATCACCACCTGCTCATCTGTAGCGCCTTCGCCTTCACGCCATTCATGTGAACATTCAGGACAAATCAGTAAATCGCCATCATTATAGGTATATTCAGAATTACATTGGGGACAATTGGGTAAAGACATAAAAGACCTCAAAAAAAGATGGATGCAAAAATCCATAAAATCTTAATATAACATTTTTATGTATTTCATAAACTTAAAAACCATAAATATCTTATGGTTTAGTGAAGTTATGACGATGTAAATAACACAACGCCACAGCACTTAGCGGTTTAAATTTTAGATCTCTAATGAGGTGTTTAATATCAACGCTTTTAAAATATGCGCATGATTTTTATCCATATGTTTGGCCGCTGTGAGTAAGGTCAGTGGCTCCTCTTTTTCCCATGCGCGCAGTTGTTCTAACTCGGCTTGATTGGGTTGTATTTCTTGCAAATAGCGCTGTTTAAATTCGTCCCAACGAGAAGCCATTGCCTCGTCTTGATGATACCAACGACGTAAATCTGTCGATGGCGTCAATGCCTTCGGCCACAAATCTAGCTCTGCGCTCACTTTACTGATACCACGCGGCCACAAGCGATCGACTAATATGCGTTTACCGTCGTCTGGGCTTATCTCATCATAAATACGTTTAATGTGTACAGTCATTAAGCCCTCCTTCGCCTATTTATAGTTTTCGATCATTCTTCAAATTATTCATCGGGGATCGTAGGATTCACTAAAAAAGCCAGCAACTGTAAAGATTCCTGCCAACCCAAATAACAGGCATCAGGTGGAATAACGCTCGGCAACCCTGCCTGTACAATCGTCACTTCGGTTCCTACTGATACCGCTTTAAACTCAACAGTGACCTCGATTTCACCAGCTAACTCTGGCATATCAAATTGGTCTGTATAACGCAGTATATGATTCGGCACGACTTCATGATAATCGCCATGAAAAGCGTGTGTGGTTCCCGTTGAAAAATTTTGAAATGACATGCGGTACGAGCCACCTACACGCACATCCGAATGTTCCACATGGGCCGTAAATCCATGCGGTGCCATCCATTTCACCAAAGCATCTGGCTCCACAAAGGCACGATAAACGCGCTCTACAGGCGCACTAAAAACACGATGTAATCGAACAGTATTGCTCATGATGATGTCCTTTTGTCATTGTTTTCACTGAATCATCCACATGCATTCACCCTCGCTTTATCGTCAATTTTTATCACACTGAAACGTTCTAAATGAAACAGCTTTGAGACATGCGAGAAAGGTCATTGCTGTTCAATACTATAGTGAATCCTACAGATTGATCCCATCACTTTAACGCAATGCCTTGTTATGTTTTGTGAGCTGCATTCATATTAACTTGAATTTAAATTTTTTAAAAATAAATACTTAACCCAATATTCCTACAATTTAAAAAATAAAAACCCAGTTGAATCACTGGGTTCTTGTCACTTTCGATGTAATACTGAGACTTAGCTCAATTGTGCTTCATCTTCATCCAGATCATCATCTTCATAGATATAAGCCATACAACCCCAACCGTCATATTCGCCTGAATGTTGTTCTGCAATTTTAATAAACCACTGCTCTAAATCGACAATATCTTCATAATCAGGCTCCATATAAACATAGACCGTGATAATCCATTCCACGCGATCTGATTCTTCATCTTGGAACAACGAAATTTTTTGCTCTTCTTTCAATAAATACAATGCACACTGTTCAGCCTGCGCTTCGTTCGAAAAGGCAATTGAATATTCGATTTCGTGCGGCACAGATAAATCATCACCATCTTGCTGCATCTGCCACAGCACATTGCCATTATCATCATCTGGAAATTGTTTAAAATCACGAGTCATTGTACTTTCCCTTATCGTTTATGAATTTTATTCTGTTGACTTAGATTAACGGATAATTGTTGCAATTTGCATTAGCTAAATCTCTTTAATCAGAAATAGACCGCCGAAGTGATCTTTCTGATAACAATTCAAATTAAACCACAACATCCATGTGGGCCTGAGTTTCTTTAAGATGTAAAACCAAAGCTGCCATTTTCAATTCTTCTAAGCGTAATTGTAGATAACTGTCGAGTACCCGTGCCTGACTAAAATGTACACCATGCGCATTGAGCAAGGTGAAATCATCCGCCAAAGCCTGCAATAGCTCACCTAAGTTTTTGGTATTTAATTGGGCTAAATACAAATCAGCACGACTATTAAACACCAATGTAAATAATTGCATCGCAGCCAAACGACGTTCTTCATCAACATAATTACATTTTGCAGTCGATTGCTGCTCCATTGCATCAATCATTTTGCAACGTACCGCAGTCAAATTTTGGTTTGCCGCAGATTCATTCATGCCATCCATCAGCTGATCTAAAATACTCTGTAAAGGTAAAAAGAATGCTGACTGATAGCCCCGTATTTTGTTGTCCAAAGCACGGTTGATGTTTTCCAAATGCTGCTGATCCAGCGCTTGGCTATACAAACCCTTTAACTCGGCACGGGCTTGTTCCTGTATTTGTGATTTAGCTCTTTCTTGATATTTGCTCAAATACTGGCGCACTTGTTCGATCTGTGCGCGAATATCATTCAACATGATATCGGCATTGGCTTTGGTGACTTCCACCAAACCATCAGCCTGTAAAGTTCGATACTCAACATATTGTTCAATATCCACAATATGTTGATATTTCGCTACTTTATCGACTTGGATTTTTAAGCCACTGTTTTGAATGCGTAATTGACTGATTTCATAATTCAGTTCATCTTGTTGCGACTCTGTTTCAGCTAGTTTTAACCGCGCACGATCGAAGTTTTCCTGCAGTGAACGTAGGGTTTTATCATTTTTCAATTTGCGGTTATAAACAAAAAGGAGAGCCACAATTAATAGGATGATAAGGACGATTAAAGCAATATTGATCATTTGCCAATCCTCAAAATAAGCTTCAATAATTTAAGTTTATTCCCCAAAACAAACCTAATTTATAAAAATTAAAATCAATAATTTATTTCATATTAGCAGAATAAATGCAAAAAACTGTATTTATCTGACCAAATACACACTTGCACACAATTTAACTAAAATGCTGTTTTAAATCATTTTAATAAAATATTTTTATATTAAAAAAGTAATCATTCAATATTCATTAGAAAATATAATAAAACCTTAAAAATGGCGTTTATTTACTAAAAGCTACAAAGAAATTTAATATCAATCTTTCTAAATTTTTCACATACTTTATAGAGATATTTAAATTATTTATATATCCCCAGAATTGGGGATATAGTGTATATCATGAATCATTTTTAAGCAGAAAAACCTATTTAAAGCTGTAGATATTCTGCGCTTTTTACGAGTCCCAAAGGTTTTAATTCAATGCAGCAGTTTTTATGAACAATGAGCATTCACATGAATATGCTTTAAAATTCTGCCGCACAATGAATATGAACAGCTTGTTGAGTTAAAGGCTGGGTAAATGCCAGATCGCAAGCATGTAACGCCATCCGTCCGAGTGAGCTCTGTTTTGCATTCGGGTGATACAGTTGATCCCCTATAATTGGGTGCCCAATATGCATCATGTGTACACGTAGCTGATGAGAACGCCCAGTCACTGGTGTTAATAATACTCGGCTAATATCCTTGCTTGCGTCATAGCTGATGGCTTGATACAAGGTTTTTGAAGGTTTGCCCAATTCAAAATGCACCATCTGTCGTGGGCGATTTTCCCAGTCCGTAATGAGGGGCACTTCAACACTACCCTCACCTTCGAGTTTGCCTTGAACCAAAGCCACATATTGCTTTTGAACCGTCCTCGCTTGGAACATTTTACTCACCGCCACTTCTGCATCGCGGTGTTTCGCAAACATCAAAATGCCTGATGTTGCCATGTCTAAACGATGGGTAATTTTTGCAGCAGGATACTGCTCCAAAACACGAAGATAGGCACTGTCATGATGCTCAGGCAAACGTCCCGGAACCGACAACAATTCCGCTGGTTTTTCGATGACAACCAAGTCTGCATCTTCATACAAAATACGTAGAGGACCTTGAGGCGGCGCATAGACAAAGTTGGGATCTAAAGGCATGGACAGACTGTGTACTGGGAGAATGTCGGCAAAATAACAACTGACTAATTCGCTGTCAATCGACTTTGGCCGATCAGGTCTAACCCTAACGATTATTGGTCCCCAATTTACCAAAGGCTGGCGCTAATGAATGAGATAAATCATCCTCCAGTAACTGTAAGATGCTTGCACTCGTGGTCGATGGATACTGATGTAGTGTGATGCGATATTCGCCCTGAAACCACTGCGATAAATGCAATGCATAGGTTTGTTTAGGCCCGAAACCTAGATGTTGTTTTAAACGGCTCTTTATACCTGTTCGTGATGATCCAACATACAGAATGTGATTGGGTTGATTTAACTTGGCACAGGCATGGGTTTTCAATGCCTTAAATGCGGCATAGTCTTGATATGTCTGCTGTATATCGCCACCGACTAGCTCTATAACATAAATATAAAGTGTATGTTGAGCAAGATCATCAAAGCTTGAAAACTCAAATATACGCTCAGCTTTAGTCTGCTGTGCCTGCAGACAATCCTGTATCAATTGATCCAGATAACCCATAACAAAATTATTTAAAATTTAGACAGTTAAGCATAACAACTTTGTGAAAAAGGACAATCTGAAGCTTAGATTAAGTTTGAGTTGTTCTGCGTGATATTTATTACATCAGCAATGATCAAAGTTTGTTGGGAATATATGCGAAGTTTGGAATTTTGAAAAAGATAGATGGATTTATTATTCGATTGAATTCTTAAAAATTTTTAGGGTGTAAGAGAAAACAGTGTTGTTTACTTCAACTATCATCACTTTGTAAGTCATGATCTTATAGCCTATAAACTTCTGGTTTATAGCGTCCTAAGCTGAATCGAGACCTTTTGGGTGAGTACTGTACACGTGTTTTGCACCACTGACAGCATGCTACTCTTTTCAATCTCTGTAACACCCTTGAGATATATAGTAATGATTTCGATGAGGGATTGTTTCCCTGAAAATTACTGTTTTTATCTTATTTTAAAAATATTTTTCATATTTGAAGATATATTGAAAATATTTCCCTTAACAAGGGTTTTTTAACATTTATTCCATCTTATAAATGAATTTTTACGAAAATTTACGCTACAACCTAGCGTTCAAACACAGAGTTCATTTGAATTTCAAACAAGACGGTTAGCCAATGAGAACATATATTGAAATGAATGTTTCAACTGGATTCAGAGTCAACAATCTATGCCACAGCGAGATTTGAAAAATCGTGATCTGTTCGAAAAAAGTAGTAAGAAGCACAGAAGCTATTCAATATGATGAAAATGAAGTTCGTTGAGAGTTAAGGCTTGGATTAGGACAATTTGCAAGAGAGATGCCTGACGATCTTTGAGCTTGTGCTGATTTAACTGGTGTGGTTTGTTTTGTGCGGATTAAAGAAGTAATGATTTATTATTGTTTTTTATTTTGGCTTAAATTTTTGGGGTGGTATAAGAGAAAACAATGTTGTTTACTTCAACTATCATCACTTTGTAAGTCATGATCTTATAGCCTATAAACTTCTGGTTTATAGCGTCCTAAGCTGAATCGAGACCTTTTGGGTGAGTACTGTACGCGTGTTTTGCACCACTGACAGCATGCTACTCTTTTCAATCTCTATCACACCCTTGAGATATACTTTAACCAAAGGGCATCGGGATTAATTTCCTAAGTTTTTCTAATTTTCTGCAAATTCAGCAAATTTTTTCAGCCATTTTAGGTTTGGCAGGATATTTTATCTTTTCAGCTCATTTCAGCGTTTTTTATCTGCAGATATGGTCAATTTTAAGAAAATTTTCTTTCACAACAGACCAAACGTGCAAACACAGGGTCAAAATTAAAATATATCGCCGCTGAACATTCCCCCTCCGCTTCAATTATCTACATTGATTATGACTCACAAAACACCGCTCAGTGAGTAACTAATGATCTAGATCTATCTTTGTTCTACTTATTGAACTGATGTTACGCAGTAACATCAGAAGCGCAATTTGCTTCAAATAAATGAACGATACGCGGTAACGTCATTCGCAAGTGTTTTAGACAGGGCTACTTTTAATCAAAAATGTTTTTGCGATACTGTGAATAATTTGACGGTAATGAGCGAGTTTTGTCGGTGAGGTGCATTGCACCGCAAGATGGTTTCCTTGCGAAGCTTTGCTTCTCATTTTGCCGAATGAGAAACAACGTTTCGTAAGAGTACCTCCAGCCGAAGGCTAATCCTTTTATTCAATCCCTAGATATAAGACACCGTCGAATAGAATTAAAAATCATTTTAAAAATGCAAAACTACTTTTAAGTGTGTAACATCTGTTATTTAATGGATGATCTATTCAACGCATTATTGGTCAATGAACTAAATAGCTTTGTATCCACTGTGCGCTAAACCACCAACCACTACATGCCGCCATACCACAGAGTAAATTGGCCAAAATTTTATTCATTCGGCTGAGGTCTGATGCATATATTTTGAGATTGATCTGATATGCAATCACGGCATATACCAGTCCAATCGCACCACCAATGATGATCAAGATCAAAGGCCATGCTGAATAGGCATGTGCCTGTGCTGGATATTTTGTAGAGCGGATGGTTTCTGTAGTCATGCTGTATATCCTATTCATAACGCGATTACCTGTTTTAGTTAGCAATTTCTGCGCCATTTTTCTTGGATATACAGCTTTATTTCAAGGTTAATGCATGTTGAATTTCTAGCTTTGACTACAGCATTTATCGCAACCGACAACTTTTTCTGTTGGCCAACTCATACGTGCACGCTTATAAGCGAGTTCGAAATTGGCAAAATAACCAATCAATATTTGCTGCTCAAACTGCGGCATGTCTACACATCCTTGCGTACCATTGTGAATTAAATGCGAGCCATTCGTTAAGGCATTTTCATCGACTATAAATTTAATCATCTACCATTCCCCTCATTATTTTTTATAAAATTCAAAGATTAAATAAATCCATATGAAAAGTATGTGATTTATAATCACATACTAAAATTATGCCTTTATTGTTTAAAAATCAACCATATTTTAAAGATTTTTTTAGCCGTCTCTTGGATGCATTAAACGCAGAATGAAGTGCTCTTTTAGGACGGATAGGTGAAATTGCTCGATAGTATTTTTTGCGCTTAAGCCGAGTGCTTTGAATGTTGAGTAAAGGTATTTTTCACTCGAACTGACATCAACAAATACGGCGTCCAAATCAGACAACCCATAGTACTCGTCGCTAACTGTATGATGGTCTGTGTATCAGTAGCGCTTCTTATAATTTTTATAATCTTTATCAAACTTTGCTAATACTCAGTTTCGGATTTTTATTTCTATATTTATTAAACAAAACGCAGATCACTCACTCTAAAAGATGGATTCATTTTAGAGTGAAATATTGATTGGTTTATAAAGGGGTATCGACCTGTACAGTTCGTTTTTGGCGTATGCGGCGAACCAACCAGATCACGATTGCAATCACTAAGATCACCACGAAAAATGGGACTAAAAAGGCCAATACTGACAAGACTGCAGCACCAATCCATTCCCCTGTAGATAAGATTGGATTTGCAACGCCACCTGTGGTTGCGGTAGATACGCCACGCGCTGCGACGGTACTCATTTGCACTGCTGTTGCTGTACCACCACCCACGATAATTGCTGCCGCCCAACTGGCAAACTGTGACATTTCACCTGAGCTTACTGCCATTGTGGCAATCGTCCCTGCGATCATTGCTGCGGGTGTTGAAATGGTGTCGAGCGCATTATCTACCCAAGGAATATAGTACGCGGCAATTTCACAAACCGTCGCAATTCCTAAGCCAATACAAACCGCAGGCATAGACAACCATTCGAATCCTTTCATTGGTTCGAATAGTCCTAAAATGGAAGCAACACTCATCACCAATAAAGGTACAAAGACACGGAAGCCACAAGCAGCACTTAAGCCAATACCAATACACAGTCCTAATATTGTTTCCATGGGCTTCTCCGAACAGTTAAATGTGCAATTTGTTTTTATATATGCAGTGTTATACGTTAGCAAAAAGCCCTATCGAGTGATAGGGCTTTTCTTTCTAAACAGCGGATAACTGTTAGTGTTTTGCAGCTTAGGCATTCTTATTGTTAAATTGATTGCCTTGGCATTTGGTACACGGTGGTAAACGATCAGTACCAATTTCTAAGTAGACGCGGTGTCCGCATTGAACACAAAAATAGAAGCCTGTTCCGGGTTTTTGACCAGCAGTAACCATTTTTGTTCTCCATATGTTTTTAGAAATGGTAGATTCAGTATAACCCTCTTGTGATGAATGTCTATTGGTCATTTCGACAATTGATAATGGCATTTAGGCAAAGCATAATTTCGAATGGAAATTTTGGTGGGTTTACAGCGATTTGCTGAGCCAGTTTTCTACTTGCAGTTCGTCTACACGCAGAAATTCTTTTTCATTGTTTGTGACCATGACCCAATTATTTGATCGTGCATGAGCAGCTAGCCATAAATCGTTATTGCCAATTATTTGCCCCTGAAGCGCTAACTGTTTTCGAATTTGAGCATAGTGTACGGCGGTGTGTTCATCTAACTCTATAACAGGAATGATTGAAGTTAATTCATCAATCACTTTGAAAGCTTTGTCTTTCCATTGGCTTTTTTCCGCACCAAAGCGAAGTTCACCTAAAGTAATCACTGAAATAAAAATATTGCCGTCAGGTAAATGTCTTTCAAAATACTGACGTACAATTTCGGGTTGATGCTTGGTGATATAGATACAAATATTTGTATCCAATAAATATTGTGTTGGCATCAGAACTCTTCTCGTTCTTGCGGTGGTTCATCCACTCTTGTTTCTGCATAAAAGTCGTCTGGCATTTGTGCCAAAACCTTAAATAACTGATCTGCTGTGACCGGTTTTTCACGCAATATGACTTCGTCACCACGGCGGAAGATTTCAACTTCCTTGCCTTCAAAGCGAAATTCTTTAGGTAACCGAATAGCTTGACTGCGACCTGTCATAAAAACTTTTGCTGTAGTCATAAAGCGACTCCATAAGTTTTGATATATACCTTATGATGGGTATTTTTTGAATAATTTTCAATCAATACTATATATTTAATAATGAACTTAAATATGGCAAAACAGGCAAAATTAATCCACTAACAACAGTTGCATGATCAGACATAAAACTTATTAATTCCTTATATTTTTCACTATATTTTACAGTTCCAACATTCCGTCCTAGCTCTTCTACTTTATTCTCTAGCTCTTGTAAAACAGAGTTTTCATCACTATTTTCTTCCTGAATCTTAGTAATTATCTCCAAGAATTCTTTTGGAATTTCATTATTTGTAGATTGTTGAATACCGCTGTTGCTATTCCCTGAAGCTAAATTCCCAACATTTCCTGAAATATTTATATTAAAAATCTGACTCACCTTATCTTGTGGGATAGGATTCGTATTCAATTTTGCTTCTCCAGCTTCAGGATTAATAACTTCTATTTCTAATACGAAATTTAATATTTTTGTTTTTACAATATCAATAATCCCCTCTAATTTTGTAGAAGGTATAACTTTCCAAGCCTGTACACACACCATATTCTTATAAATTTTATTGCTAAACATAGCCACAAAATTTGCGTCCCACGGTTGTTGTAACAGTTTACCCTTTTTAGCATTTATTACTAGTGACTCAAATTCAGCAATTGGAGCAGTTAATGAAACCGTTGTTAAATTCTTTCGAAATTCTTTAGGAAAGCAATTTGATGGAATGTCAGCATTTCTTAGCCCAGATCCAAATGCACCTGAAAAATGACCTTTTGAATTAACATCGTTATAAATTCGATAAGAAGGAATACCATCCAACGATTCATATCCATTAAGCTCTGAATCACCCCATGTTTTAAAATCTTCATTTCCCAATCGATAAGCTAAAACTTTACATCTTCTTAATAAATCAGAAACTTTAATATTAGAGTTTACTGCATCGTTCTGAATTTCTCTTAAAAGAGACATTTTTCATTTTCCAAAAAATAAAGCCATATCTGACATATGGCTTTATTGAATTATTTCAAGTATTAAAAGGACTTATTTTAAATTACGCCACATTTCCTTCCAAGAAATCCTGTGCAAAGCGCTGCAATACACCACCCGCTTCATACACATGCACTTCTTCTTCAGTGTCTAAACGGCAAGTCACAGGCACTTTAATAATTTCATTTTTGCCGTCTGCCGTCGAACGCTCAACCACCAAAGTCAGGTCAGAACGCGGCGCGATATTGCCAATCACGCTATACAGCTCAGTACCATCCAGCTTCAAAGTTTTACGGTCTGTACCCGTTTTAAACTCAAGCGGCAGCACGCCCATACCTACTAAGTTAGTACGGTGAATACGCTCAAAACCTTCTGCCACGATCACTTCTACACCTGCAAGGCGCACACCTTTAGCAGCCCAGTCACGGCTCGAACCTTGACCGTAGTCCTTACCTGCAATGATGATCAGCGGCTGCTTACGATTCATATAAGTTTCGATCGCTTCCCACATACGCATCACTTCGCCTTCTGGCTCTACGCGCGCTTTTGAACCTTGCTTGATCGTACCGTCAGAACGAACCACCATTTCATTAAACAATTTCGGGTTAGCAAATGTTGCACGTTGTGCAGTCAAATGGTCGCCACGGTGGGTTGCGTATGAGTTAAAGTCTTCTTCAGGCACGCCCATTTTATGCAGATATTCACCCGCAGCCGAATCCATCATGATCGCATTTGAAGGCGATAAATGATCTGTGGTGATGTTGTCAGGTAAGATCGCAAGCGGACGCATATTTGCAAGTGTACGCGGTGCAGCCAAAGCCCCTTCCCAATACGGCGGACGGCGGATATAAGTACTTTGCGGACGCCAGTCGTATAACGGGCTTGCCGCTTTTTCACGCTCACCCAAGTCAAACATTGGGATATACACTTTCTTAAACTGTTCAGGCTTCACCGCTTCTTTTACCAACGCATCAATTTCTTCATCAGACGGCCAAATGTCTTTCAGGTAAATTGGATTGCCATCTTTGTCATTACCCAATGAATCGGTTTCGATATCAAAACGAATTGTCCCTGCAATGGCATACGCCACAACGAGTGGAGGCGAAGCCAAGAACGCTTGTTTTGCATAAGGATGGATACGGCCGTCAAAGTTACGGTTACCTGAAAGTACCGCAGTTGCGTACAAATCACGATCAATAATTTCTTGTTGAATTTTTGGATCTAAAGCACCTGACATACCATTACACGTGGTACATGCATATGCCACAATACCAAAACCCAGCTTTTCTAAATCACCGAGTACACCTGCTTCTTCTAGGTATAAAGCCGCAGCTTTAGAACCCGGTGCAAATGATGATTTCACCCAAGGTTTACGCACTAAACCCAATTCATTTGCTTTACGTGCCAACAAACCTGCCGCAACGGTATTACGGGGGTTAGAGGTATTGGTACAAGAGGTAATGGCCGCGATGATCACAGCGCCATCTGGCATTAAACCTTCTGCTTCTTGCGCACGCGCTGCTTCTAAGTTGCCTGCAATACCTTTGGCTTTTAGGTCAGCCGTCGATACACGTGCATGCGGGTTCGATGGCCCTGCAATGTTACGGGTTACTTTCGACAAATCAAAACGCAGTACACGCGGGTATTCCGCAGCGGTCATATCAGACGCCCAAAGACCGATTTCTTTGGCATAGCCTTCAACCAATTTCACTTGATCCGCTTCACGGCCTGTCAAAGTCAGGTAATCAATGGTGTTTTGGTCGATGTAGAACATCGCTGCCGTTGCGCCATATTCAGGGGTCATGTTCGAGATCGTTGCACGGTCACCCACTGACATGCTGTCAGCACCTTCACCGAAAAATTCTAGGTATGCACCGACTACACGTTCTTTACGCAAGAATTCAGTAAGTGCTAACACGATGTCAGTTGCGGTAATGCCCGCTTGACGCTGACCAACAAGTTCTACACCAATGATGTCTGGCAGACGCATCCAAGATGCACGGCCGAGCATGACATTTTCAGCTTCTAGACCGCCGACACCGACAGAAATCACACCCAATGCATCAGTATGCGGCGTATGTGAGTCTGTGCCCACGCAAGTGTCTGGGAATGCTAGACCATCACGGTTTTGAATCACCGGAGACATTTTCTCCAAGTTGATTTGGTGCATGATACCGTTGCCCGCAGGGATCACATCGACATTTTCAAAGGCTGTTTTAGTCCATTCAATGAAATGGAAGCGGTCTTCATTACGGCGGTCTTCAATCGCACGGTTTTTCTCAAAAGCGTCTGGGTCAAAACCGCCAAACTCTACAGCAAGAGAATGGTCAACGATGAGCTGCGTTGGAACAACAGGATTAACTTTTGACGGGTCGCCACCTTGGTCTGCAATCGCATCACGCAAGCCTGCAAGGTCAACCAATGCGGTTTGACCGAGGATGTCATGGCACACCACACGTGCAGGGTACCAAGGGAAATCGTGGTCTTGTTTGCGGTTAATCAGCTCTTTTAAAGATTGTTCTAAGATTGCAGGGTCGCATTTACGAACCAACTGCTCTGCAAGGACTTTAGATGTATATGGGAGTTTTGCGTATGCGCCTGGCTGAATATCTTCTACGGCTTGGCGTACATCGAAGTATTCTAGCTGGGTGCCTTGCAGCGGTTTACGGTAGTTGTTGTTCATAGCGTTCCTGCCCTCGGTCTTTCATTTTTTTGCGTTGTCTTTTTCATAGACAATTCATCTTTGTTCGATAGGCATACTACACTGCCGAAAACCCATTTCCCAAATCTCATATATTTCATAGAGTTAAATATAAAAACAGGGGTTTTTGAAATATTTAGTTACACTAACTTTGGAATATTCGCTCTAAATGTGAATTTTTTTGAAAAATAGCTGCAAATCTGCCTCATTCTTTAGTCTAAGGAAAATTGCACTGCATAATAATTAATCTAAATATCAACCAAATTGATTAAAAATCAGTCTTATCAATTTTAGTATTTAATAATCAAGGCATTAAATTACTTCATTAGCTCATTGCTCCTTAAAGCCACAATGTGAATCAAAGCACGGTTTTATTATTTATTTTATCTTAATTCTCAATTTATCCCTATTTGCAGGGATAGCGTCGAATCACCCCACTCTCAGATAATAAAAGCACGACACACAAGGACAGTAACTCGCTGTATTCGCCAAAATAATCACAATATTTACAAAACTTTAGCTAAAAAATCAGCAACTACTGTTCTACCGTCATTATGCTTTGGGGAAAGATCATGACAAAATTTAAAACCATCATTGGGGCTGGCTGCCTCTTAAGCTGTCTCAGCTTCATTGCCTGTGGCGACAACGACCAATCGACAACAGATTCGACGATTCAAGAAGAGGAAGTAGACTCACCGACTGTCGTCTCGAATCCACCACGTTTGAAAGCCAATGCACAAGGTGAGCATGAACTGCTGATTGCCTATAAACGCCAAGCCTTATACGACCCTGAAACGGGTGAAAATGACCTATTACAGGTCAGAGGCTATCTGACTAAACCTGAACTCTGGAACTCGAAAAATAGCGATGGCAGTGTTTCTGATGTACTGGTTGGCCCACAAATTCGTGCGAAACAAGGTGACAATTTAAAAATTCATCTGGTCAATCATCTCCCTGTTGAATCGACGGAGACCTGTCCAAGTCCAGTGACCAATATTAACCAAGGGAACTGTTTTAACACCACAAATTTACATACACATGGTCTCTGGGTTAGCCCGCAAGGAAATAGTGACAACGTATTTTTGAGCTTAAAACCTCAGCAAGATTTTCATTACGAATTTAAGATCGAACCGAATCATCCTGCGGGAACATTTTGGTATCACTCGCATGTGCATGGTTCAACCGCGATTCAGGTCTCAAGCGGCATGGCTGGCCCTTTGATTATTGAGGGAGAGCGAAAACCAGTCATTCGTAATGGACAAATTCAGCAGACTGGAGATTTAGACATCTTATGGAAAAATCAAAAAACCCAGCAGTATGACCATGAAAAAATCATGCTGTTCCAGCAAATTCAATACAATGAAGATTGCGACAGCAAATTAAGCCAAGTAAATGGTACACCCTGTATCTATAGCTTAGAAGATTATTCAAAACTCGATATACCGACCTCATGGGCAGATGAAAATCGTTTCACCAGTATCAATGGCAAAATGTTTGGTGAAATTAAGGTGGATCAGAACCAATACCACCGCTGGCGTATGATTCATGGCGGTATCCGTGACACCATTGGTTTGACCATCAAAGAACTGCCTGATTCTGCGCTCTTTACCGCAGAGCAAACCCTTAGCGAATGTCAAAAATATCAAAGTAAGTCAATGTCTTCACAGTTTAAAACGCTGAAAACATTACCGTTATATACCCTTGCACAAGACGGCTTGACCATGGGGAAAATCCAAAAGCAAGGGATTGAAATTTTTCAACCGGGTTATCGCTTTGATGCCATGCTCGCCTTCCCGACCACCAATAAATACTGTGTATACGATGCCAAGCTCAATCTGGAAGATGAAATTAATGCGCCTGAATCAAGTCCATTACTTCGTCGCGCACCAGAAGAAAAACTCAATACACAGCTCCTCGGTTGGGTCAATGTGCAAGCAACTCAACTACCGCAGCAAACGCCGTTTAACTTCTTAAAAATTCAGGCCACCCAACTAAAACTGGCACCAGAAGTGATTGCACAGCTCGAACAGGGTGATTTATCAGCCTTTATCTCTCATGCGAGTTTAATGACTGCTGAAGTCGATGAAATGCTCAAAACGATGGCGAAGCAAATCACCAACTTTGACATTCTGTTCAATGCAGATGGCAGCTTTAAATTTGGTATTCGTCATGCCGAAGAAGGTACCTTGATCAGCTTTGGCGATGCCTACCACGATGAAGACCATACCCACCATAGCTATGTCCGCAAGCTTCCAATCGGGCAAACCCAAGAGTGGGAGTTGAGCAGTAATGTTGCAAGTCATCCCTTCCATATTCATGTCAATCCATTCCAAGTCGTGAAAATATTGAATGAAAATGGTGTCGATGTCAGTGCCATCGGCAGCTCAGATAAAGATGGTGCAGGAAATATTGACTCGCAATATCATGGAATGAAAGGCGTTTGGAAAGATACGCTCTTCGTCAAACAGGGCTATAAAATCTTTGTGCGCAGCAAGTACGAAAAATTTGAAGGCGACTTCGTGCTGCACTGCCATATTTTAGACCATGAAGATCAAGGCATGATGGAAACCGTGCGTATTTGTGGCGACCAATATGATTGTAATAGTGAACCGCCTTCACATCATTCCACTATAGATATGACTGCAAGCGATATGCCGACACACAGTCACTAAGACCGATCTATGCTGTACAAAAGCCCATATCAATATGGGCTTTTTGTTTGCCTAACACTGCGGCTTGCTGCAAAATAACATGATTAATGATATCTAAAATTTATACTGAGGCTGGTCATGACAACGTCTATGGCATTCACATCTTTTTCTCTCAACGGTGTCGATGCACAAAAATTTCTACAAGGGCAAGTGACTTTGCATGTTGAACGCCTTGAAGAAAATGCAACACGTTATACTGCAATCTGCGACCTCAAAGGCCGTATTCACTTTGGTTTATGGCTCACCAAACACAGTGCTGAAAGTTTTTCTATTGTCACTACAGCAGATCAAGCCGAAGAATTTGCCAAACATATTAAAAAATTTGGTGCATTTTCTAAGATGAAACTTGAAGAAACTGGTACAGTTTTTCCAAGTTTAGTGGCTGATGAAACGACATTTACTTCGGAACCGACGGATGTTGCAGCATGGGAAGTTCAAGCCATTCAAGCGGGTCAGGCCTATATTGACCAAGCCATTGAACATGTGTTCCAACCGCAAGAGTTACGTCTACATCAGCGTGAAGGCGTCCACTATGACAAAGGCTGTTATTTGGGTCAGGAAGTGATTGCACGCTTATGGTTTAAAGCCAAACCGAAAGCTTGGCTGCATGCGATTTCAGGTACAGGCGCTACTCCTGCACAAGGCGAACAGCTGAATAAAGGCGTACAAGTGGTCAATAGCGCGGCTGTAGAAAATGGTTATGTAGCTTTAGTTGTGGCACGCCCAGAAGCTTTAGAAGAGTTAGATGTGACAGTTTTAGCCTTGCCTGATGCATTGAATGGTGATGTGGCACGTCCTGCTTAAGCATCTTAATTTTGAAAATAAGAGCCAAATTACAAAAGTTGTTTGGCTCTTATTCTGATTACTATTTAAAATTACAACAAAATATAAAGATTTATAAAAATGCTCATCCCTTTCCCATTTCGCTTTTTCTTATTGAATTTCCTCATTCTCTTCAGTTGTTTTATATCGCCAAATATTTATGCCGAGATAAATTCAGCGGTATTGGAAGAGCTAAAAAATAGCAATGTGGTCGATCAAACCAACTCGCTTTCCCGCGATGAAATTGTCCAGTTAAAAAAGCAAAACGAGCAGCTTTATCAGCAAAAGCATATCGACTTTAAAATTTTGATGATTCCCTCGACCAATGGAAAACCTATTGATCAATATGCACTTGAGATATTCAATAAACTTAAAATTGGCAATGAAAAGCTCGATAACGGCTTACTACTTTTGGTTGCAAAAGATGATCGTAAAATGCGGTTCGAGGTAGGTTATGGTTTAGAGGGAGATTTCACTGATCTAGAAGCTGGGCGCATAATTCGACACACACTCGCTCCAAATTTCCAAAATAATGACTATTTTAATGGCTTTAAAGAAACACAAAAAAAGTTACTAGATAAATCAATTACTCTTGGTAAACCTAAAAACGAAGATCAAAAAATAGATCACATTCTAAAAACAATAGCTGGAATATTTCTATCATTCTTATTGTGTATCCCACTCTATTGGTGTTACACAAAAGTGATTATTAAATTTGGTACTAATGGTGCCTTAGGTGCTTTTATTGGACTCCTTATCTTTGAAATTTTTATTCATCTTTTGATTTTTGGTTATTTAAATTTTGGAAAAATTGCATTTTTACTTTGCGCATCTATTCCTCTTTATGCCCCTTTTATGTTGACTATATTTCTTCCCTTCAATGAACCATACAGATTACTTAAAACTATTTTATACAGCTTACCACTTCAGATTTTTGCTTTATTTGGCTTCGGCATTTTTTACTTCATCGAATTCTATCCTCAAATATCATTCATTATATTAACATCCATAACCAATTGTTTTATTTTACTTTTATTAAGATATGCAGTGTTTTTATATCGATTCAGAGCAGGGACTGAAAATACCTATCTCACCGCTTTTTATAATCAATATTTACAAGAAAAAGCACGTCAAAAAATGTTGGATGAACAATATGAGCGTTTAAATCCTTTCAATAAAACGAGCGAATCAAGTCAGTCTTCTTCCTCTAGTTACAGCTCTTCATCGTCAAGCAGCAGTTCTTCATCAGGAAGCAGCTCAAGTAGTTCTTCCTCATCTTCCTCACGAGATTCAGGAGGCAGCTCAGGCGGCGGCGCATCGGGTTCATGGTAATACCTAAAACGACGTGACGATTAAAGATTAATTTTTTAAAATCCAATCACTCAAAGCCAAAGCCTAAAAATTTTGGCTTTTTAATCACTCATTTTTTTCCCTCACAAAATAAACCACCCCACCCCGATCATCCGAAAAATAAAAGGAATTTGCATCAATTCGGTAAATATCAGCAGGTCGCCCATACACCTTTTTACCGACTAAAAAACCATCCATAAAGGTTTCAAGTTTTTGTCCTTTACGCATAATTGCAATTTGATAGCCATGGCCAATCGCTTCGTCGGTAGAGCCATGCAAGGCCACTAAAAATGCATTTTTAATGGTGGCATCTGTGTCTGGATGATCAAAATAATCAAAACCCAGTGCTGAGGAATGCGAAGGGAAATAAGCATAGGGCGATGGAACATTTTTACAGCCTGATGCACGTTTAAATTTAGCATCCGCCAAGACTTTGCCCAGCCATGAATAACATGCGGGCCAGCCATAATCGGCATCCCGCTTTAACGCATAAAAAGTTTCATCAGGCTTTTTACTTCCCAAATGATCAGAACCTTGATTGGTCGCAAATAGAAATTTTCCGATCCATTTTAGCCCAACAGCATTACGCAAACCTGTCGCATAAATCCGTTGCTCTAAACCATCAGGATTCATCTCAATGACGGAGGCTCGTACTTTTTCTTTTTCAACACAGGCGTTACAACTCGAACCAACCGACACATAAACTTTTCCATTTCCACCGATAGCAATCGTCCGCGTCAGATGCCAACCACCGTATTTATAACTCAAACCATAATCTGGAAATGTCGCTAAAACTTCAGCCTTACTCGAAGGCTGAGTTTCTCCTCTACTAAATTTTTGCCGTGTCAGTTGGTGCGTTTCTGCCAAATAAAGCCAATCCTGTCCTTGAGCATCGGTATAAAACTGAACTGAATTTGGATTTCTCAAACCGGTCAGATAAGGAATGATTTTGCCAAATTTACCTGTGTCAGCATTCCAATCATCCAATATATAGACAGTACCTTTTTTATTATCTGTTAGATCATACATATCCGAGACAAATATTCTCCGATCAGGTGCTTGCGCAAAAAAACGAACACGTTTGAGACCTTCGGCAGCAGGAATAATTTCATACTGCGCAGGCAAATTTAATGAAAACTGCTTGCCATTTTTTAAATGGATTGGATGCGGAACAAGCTTGGGTTGTTGAGCCCAACTGGTCATTGAACAGACGAAACCAAGGATCAAGATGGCGCTTATTTTTATCATATTTAAATACATCTCAATGAATCATGTATATCTGTATTCATCATAGATGCCTTGTATCTATTTTATTCAATTTATATTTTTAGAAAATATTATACTTTTGAAAATTAAGGTTTTTTAAATCACATACGCTGGTGCAGTACACAACAAACAAAAATAAGGAGGAACTTTATTCCCCCTCACGTTTTCGTTTTTAAATCATGATTTTAATCAAAATCCATGAAATAACTTATTCATATCTTTGCATACATATTCTTTAAAATGATAGGTGCGCGCATGTTTAGCATCAAATTTAGCTTCCAAATCGCCTTTTTTGAAAATATAAACACGATCCTCTTTACTGACTAAAAACTCTGCACCCAGTTTCATCAAAAGCGCATCAATTTTATCTTCATCTGCAATCGATTCATCTGCATTAATTTTATCGTAATTGCGTTTAATGCCTTTAATAAACATCGCGCTGCCTCAGAGAAAATAACAATGCGCGATTAAATCAGAGTCCTGCTTTTTTGCAAAGGCTTTTGATGCAATAAAGTCATGGCTTTTAAAGCGCTAAGGGCAATCAACATTATTTTATAAAAACGCTTTAAATCACAATTCCTCACTTTACATTTACGTAAATCTACCTATGATGTAAAAACCGACAAAAATAACCACCAAAACACATAAACGGAATTATGTGCATGATTTACAAAAGGTTTTAAGATGAAAAAAATCCTACTTGCAAGCATTTTGGCAATGAGCACTCAATTCGCTTTTGCTGAAACTAAAACAGATGCCGTCGATCCTGAATTTGCTAAAGTGGAAGCCATGGTCAAGGCCAAAGATATGAATGGCGCCTACCAAACACTGAGCAAGCTTGCAGCAAAAGGTAATGCTCAGGCCATTTATAATTTGGGCTATCTTACTCAAACAGGTCAAGGCGTAGCGAAGGATGAGAAAAAAGCCATCCAACTCTATGAACAGGCTGCAGCCAAAGGCTACCCTGTTGCTAACTATGTTTTAGGTAAAAATTATGCAACGGGCACACTGGGCTTAAAACAAGACACCAATAAGGCCAAACAATATTTAGAACGCGCATCTTCGGCAGGTTTTGACGATGCCTCCATCGACTATGCCATTTTACTTTTTGCAGAAAATAAACCTGAGTCAGATAAATTGGCACTCAGCAAACTTGATCCGCTGATTAAAAAAGGCAACTACCCTGCGATTCATGCCAAAGCACTTTATGACATCAGTGCGGGCTTTAAAGCTAAAAATGAAAAGCCTATTCAGCAAGGTCTAAATAGCATTCAAGAGTTAGCAAAAAAAGGCTATGTCCCTGCATTGATGGCGGTGGGCAATATGTTTGTAAATGGCAATATCATCCCGCAAAATTTGCCTGAAGCTAAAAAAATATTCAGTGCATTAGCCAAAGAAAATATTCCACAAGCCAAAGAATCTTTGGCAACCGTGGATAAAATGATTGCTGAACAAGCCAAAGCACCTAAAGCCAATGCGAAAAAGAGTTAATTGAGCATTAAAAAAAGCCCTGCACATGCAGGGCTTTTTCATGGGTTTAAGCAAATCTTGAGCTGATCAAAATCACGCCCACCACAGACTGATTAATACACCTGTTACGACAAAGCCCAAGATAGTACTCATCAACAAAGGCGTTAAGGTCTTTTCATTTAAGCCATAAACTTGTCCAAGCATGGCAAAAATCGTCGGCATCGGTAATGCGGCAATAATCGTCCCTGCATATAACATCTCTTGGCTGACATCGGTCAAATAACGTAAGCCTAAATAAGTCAGTAAAGGCATCACCAAGTTGCTTGAAATCACCAAATAGAAGCTCTGAGCATTCACATACTTTAAGCTCATACCGACAATCCCACCACCAATTGCAAACAGCGCCAATGGTGAAGCCGTTTGACCTAACATCGCCAGTACATCATTGATTTGATGAGGCAAACGGATTTGGAAAATTGCAAAACCAATCCCTAGCATTACCCCTGCAAAGAGTGGATTTTTTAACAGGGTCAATAAGGTATTTTTGATGATGTCGCCAATATTGGCTTTTTGCTGTGAACTTCCTAATTGCGCAAGGACCAGCACCGTTGGAATCAGCAGCACACTTTCAATGATGACGATTAATGAGGTATAGGTCATCGCATTTTGACCGACCAATAAGCTTAGGACTGCAGTGCCAATTAAACCTGTATTTGACATACCAGCGCCTAATGAAAGTACCGCTGTTTGCGACATATTATTTTTAAAATGTGTCGACAATAGCCAATAGGCCATGCCATACAATAAAAATGTGACTCCGGTATAAACAAAGAAATAGCCGGGATACCAAATTTGATGCAAATCTTTAGAAGCTAATGACTGAAAAAACAAAGCAGGCAGTGCAATCTTAATCACAAATGCGCCAATGGTTCCAACTTGTTCTTTACTCAATAAACTGCATTTTACCGACAGATATCCCAAGGCCAAAAGAAAAAAGATTGGACCAATCACCTCAAAGACCATACGAAATATCCTGTGTAATAGACTCTTCCATCCACACCCTCAACCTGAGAGTGTAGATCGGACCGCTATAAATTTTGAAAATTAGAAAGCCGTAAATTGACTTCTTTGTGCATGCGGCTGACAGCGTAAGTACTGCGGAGAAATTTTTAGGTTTTCACCGAGTTCAGCAGCGGCATGCCATGGCCAACGCGGGTCATATTGAATTGCACGAGCAAGACCAATCGCATCTGCCATGCCATATTGTAAAATGCCTTCGGCTTGCATTGCTTCGGTAATTAAACCCACAGCAATTACGGGAACCTGAACGGCTTGCTTTATGGCTTCAGCAAAAGGCACTTGATAACTGGCTTGTAATTGAATTTTTTGCGCAACATCTAAGCCGCCACTAGAGACATGAATATAGGCTGTGCCTAGTTGTGCAAGCGCTTTTGACAAGCCAACAGCCGAGTCTAGATCCCAACTCGGTGCTTCAGTATATTCCATCCAGTCGGTTGCGGAAATACGTACCCCAATTGGATAATCTTCAGGAACGGCATTTTTCATGGCTTGGAACACTTCAAGCGTCAGCCGAATGCGATTTTCCAGACTGCCACCATATTCATCGCTACGTTGATTCGACAATGGTGACATAAATTGATGCAGCAAATAACCATGTGCAGCATGTAGCTCAATTAAGTCAAAGCCCGCATCTACTGCACGTTTTGTTGAATCGGCAAAGTCTTGAATGATCTGCTGGATTTCATCTCGGCTTAAAGCATGGGGGGCATGATCTGTGGCATTAAAGGGCAAATCACTTGCTGAAACAGTTTGCCATCCTTGAGGATGATCTGGGGGTAATTGTCCATGTCCTGCCCATGGTTTATCTGTCGATGCCTTACGACCCGCATGTGCCAGTTGGATAGCAAATGGCATAGGTGAAAGTGATTTCACCTTGGCCAATAGTGCCTTCATCTGTGCGCGTTGCATATCATTCCAAAGACCGAGGTCTGCATAGCTAATGCGTCCCTCTGCCTGTACAGCCGTTGCCTCGACGATACAAAGTCCGGCACCTGACAAGGCATAATTCGCCCATTGTTGTTCATGCCAATAGCTTAACTCCCCTTGCTCATTGGCAGAATATTGACACATGGGTGCAATCACGATTCGATTACTCAGCCCCAATGTTCCAAACTGAATTGGTTGAAATAACAACGCCACATTACTCTCCTTTTAGAAGGCTTTGGTCACACTTAATCCTGCACTCCAATTCAAACCATCAGCAGGCTCATAATAACGATAGACGCCTTGTGATCCTGATGTATTGACGATAACTGAACCCACATAGTCTTCATCAAAAAGATTATCTATTCGTGCATAGCTACGTACTTTCCAATCATTGTTTTTCCACAAATAGCCAACATTAACAGACGTCACGCTATAGCTTGGAGCTGTTTCAGAATTAGCATCATTGGCATAAATCTTGTCCATATAACGCACTTCAACACCCGCATTAAAACCAGCTTCAGGTTGCCATCCTAGCGCAGCATAAGCTTGGTTCTTTGCAATACCTGGGATGTAATTACCCTTTTCAATTGCTATACCATCAGAATTTGAATAGGGAGAATCAAATTTTGCATCAATATAGCTATAACTCGCTTGTGCAGTTAAATCGTTCCAAAGCTTATGTTGCCAAGAAAACTCAATACCTTTTCTCAATGTTTGATCGGCATTTTTATAAACTGTGCGACCTGCATCACTCAGGTATGAAACAATATCATCATGCGTTTTTATATAAAAACCTGCCAAAGTGAATAAACCATAATCATTTTGCGCCTTAAAGCCTAACTCATAGTTATCACTTGAAGATGGATCTAAATCATTATTTATTCCGCCGATGATTTGACTCGGTTCAACTGGATCTAAACGGTAGGCACTTTCTGTAAAGGTCGGTGTTTCAAAACCTTTCGCAAAACTGATATAACTCGTCAAATCATGAGTAATTTCCCAAGATAATGCCGCTGATGGTAAAAATTTATCATACTTATTTTTACCACTATCATCACCATTAGCTAAATAGCGATCTTTAGATTCATAACGAACATTGCTATAACGCAAGCCAGTGTCTAATCGAACTGTAGGTAAAAATTGCCACGAAGCTTGTAAATAAGGATCTATATTCCAAAGGGTATTATTTTCTTCTCGGCGTAAATTTCCCTTATGACCAAAATCATAATCTGTTGCAGAAGTATTAACAGAAGTTCTTTTGAAATTTTCATAACCACGTCGTTCTTCATCCATTTGATCAACAGCCAAGCCTAAGCTAAGACGTGTATTTGGCAATAAATCCTTACCTGTCCAACGGAAATTTGCTCCATAATAATCCCTATCAAAATCAATCACCCCACCTGCATGCTCGGGATTTCTTTGCACAGTATTTGGAATACCTTGATACTGAGTGACTTCACGATGTCCTACATAACCCATTACATAAATTTCATGACGATCATTGATTGGTTTAGTCCAAGTTAAACCTGTTTGTGTTTGTTGAATCTCTTTACGTACATCATATTTCAAAACATTTGCTTGAACTTGCTTAGGATTTTCTTTCCATTCTTGTTGACTCAACCCTTGTGGATCATCGGCATTAATATCCACATGATTCACAATCCAATTAACCTTGGAACCATCATCCAGATCCCAAGTCAGTTTTGCATTGCTGAGTACCTTATTTGCAGCACTATGATCACGGTAACCATCAGTTTCAAAATAAGAAGAACTGACAACATAGCTAGGCTCATTGGCCCGTTCTGAGCCACCTTGCAGCACAATATCAGCACGACTTTTATGATGACTGCCGCCCGAATAGCCGAGTTCGATAGAGTCTTTTCCAGTACCTTGCTTGGTTGTTGTTAAGATTGCCCCACCCGAAGAATTACCGTATAAAGAGGAAAATGGCCCGCCCAATACCTCGATATGATTTAAGCTACTCATATCGATATTTGACGTCTGTCCCTGACCATCCGGCATGGTCGCAGGGATTCCATCAACATATAAACGGATACCACGCACACCAAATGTTGAACGAGCGCCAAAGCCTCGCATAGACAGTTGCAAGTCTTGTGCATAGTTTTCACGGTTATTCAGTTGTAGTCCGGGCACACCTTTTAAGGTTTCAGACAGATTCACACCCGTATTGTTATTATTTTCAGCTTGCTGTACCCGGTATACCGATGCCGGTGTTTTTAACCATGTGGTATTGGTTCGTGGTGCTTCAATGGTAATCTCAGGAAGTAAAACAGGTTCCGTAGAACCTGTTTCTGCATACAACTGTTGACTAATACATGCCGTCAGGCAAAGTAAATGTGTCTTAAATGATGTGACGTTAAATTTACTTTGCATAGAGCACCTATTTTGACATTAGAATATTACCTTAGAGCTTAAACCAATTAGGAAAGCATCATCAACCCGATTTGTTGAGCCTGGGTTAATCACATATTGTAAACTTGGGCGAATCATCAACCATTTCGTAGGGTTATGGCTATAGTTCAACTCGACATTATATTCTGCGCTTGCATCAAATTTCTCAGCAGAAAGTCGATCATTGACATGCACACGGTTCACGCCCAAGCCAACCATATCGTTTGGTAAACGATCGGCCAATCCAATATATTTCAAACCCAGCTGCTGTGAGTTATCAACTTTTGTGGTGACACGATCATGCCAAGTAAAATTAGCAAAGCTATGCAAGCCACGTTTGCCTTCACCTGTAGACGTTAACTGTTGCTCAATCGCTACCCAACCACCAAAGGTACGATCTTCAGCTTCACCCGAAATAATGTCTTTTTGATTTTTTACATTATCTGCAGTGTTGTACATCGCACCAAAGCGGTAGCTGCCCGGTAAGCCATTGACCAATGATTTTGGTGTCCAAACCAATTCTACGGGAATGGTTACGCCATCAGCATGATCTGTATCTAGACTCCAACCTTGACCTTCTGCTTTGGCATTACCATTGTCAGGGTTAAATTCATAAACACCGACTTGTGCCGCAAGTTCTGGTGTCGCTTGGTATTTCACACGTCCACCCCATTGTGAAACTGGGGTATTCATCCACATAGAACCTTGCCATTTACCCATTTGTGCAGCACAAAAGGCATTGCTGGCAAAATCACACGCCATCACGTTAAAGTCCATACCTAGACCTAAACGGCCTGCTTTAATGCTTAAGCCTTGCTGTTTAAATTGCTTTTCAATAGACAGTTCAGATAAGCGAGTTTTCTGATTACCACGGCCAAAATTGGCTTGTGCATTTGCCAATTGAGGAACATCCCCTTGCAAATCACGAACTGAGGTACTTTGACCTTGACGAGCAGTCATTACAGCACGCACAGTCACGCCATCCCAACCTGCGAGTTTTTCCATATCAAGCTGTGTACCTAACCACAATTGGCTGGCTACCGTTGCTGAATGTCCCGGATTACGACCGCCATCGGCAAGATAGGCAGCATCAGCAGCAATATTGGCCTCAAACTTCACACCTTGTTGTGCAAGTTCGGTACGTTTACCATCCCAATCCCCGAGCATGTACTGACCTTTAGTGTCGAATGCTTCTGCGGCGTGAACATGTGTCATGGCTGCTGCAACAAATGCAGGTAGAAAAGCTAGACTGTATTTTTTCATGGTAAAACCTAAATCTGGAGAGAGTCTCTAGACAAGCCACATGGCTTAAAATCTAATGTCACAAAAATTACATAATTTTTCACGTTCTATCTCAGCATTATTTTTATCATTCACAAAACTTTAATTTATCAATAAGTGATTTTAAATAAATCTATTGTTATGAAATATTTTTAGTTATTATTTTTCAATATTTTATAATTTTAATAATTCAAACTATCTACTTCCAATCTATTATTCCAACTCATTATTGTGACTTATTGGTTTACTATTCTCACAATTAATAATCAATAGCCTGTTCAAACATCCCCTCAGACCGCGATGAAACTTGCATTCTGTTGGGCTAGACCCAATAGTATGCATAACTTGAATGACCCATTGCTTCGACCTTTATGCCTGAATTACCAGAAGTAGAAACCACTAAAACCAGTTTATTGCCATTATTGAATGAAAAGGTTCTCAAAGTTGAGGTTTTTCAGTCGAGCCTGCGTTGGCCTATTCCTGACGACATTCAAAAACTCGTCGGACAAAAGCTGCTTCAGCTCAGCCGTCGATCAAAATATATTTTGGCTGAATTTGAACAGGACAGCATGCTATGGCATTTGGGCATGTCTGGCAGTTTTCGGATTTGTGAAGGTCATGAAGCATTACGAAAGCATGATCATCTGGTGATTCATTTTGAAGATATGCAATTATGCTATCATGATCCGCGCCGTTTTGGCTGTATTTTATGGTTAGATGCATCATCTCAAAGCAAACTGATTGACACGCTTGGCCCTGAACCGCTGAGTGATGCGTTTAATGCTGAATACTTATTCCAAAAATTTAAAAATAAACAGACCGGTATCAAAGTGTCGATCATGGACAATCATATTGTGGTTGGTGTCGGCAATATCTATGCAACGGAAAGCTTATTTAACTTAGGCATACACCCTGCGCAGCCTGCATCAAGTTTGAGTTTTGAACAAGTTGAAAAAATGGTCATCGAAATCAAACGCATTTTAAAACAGGCAATTGATTTAGGCGGTTCGACGTTACGTGATTACAGCAATGCGATGGGCGAAAATGGTTATTTCCAACAAACTCTGCTCGCCTACGGACGTGCCGGTGAAATGTGCATCAACTGTGAAACCATCTTGCAAAATATCAAACTAGGGCAACGTGCATCGGTGTTTTGCCCAGAGTGTCAGCCTTTAAAAAAGGTTAAAATGCTGAGTAAGAAAACCGTGAAAGGAAATAACGCATGAAGTCTGCGATTGTTCGCCACATATTAGTTAAAGATAAAGAACTATGTGAGCAACTGAAAAAGAAAATCAAAGGCGGTGCGGACTTTGCCAAAATTGCAAAGCAGCATTCGACATGCCCTTCGGGTAAAAAAGGCGGTGAGCTTGGCGACATTAAAAAAGGCCAACTGGTTGGTCCAATTGATAAGGCAGTTTTTACTTTGCCCGAACGTGAACTGCATGGCCCGATCAAAAGCCAGTTTGGCTGGCATTTGTTAGAAATTAAGTTTCGGATGGATTTTTAATCTCCTAAATCCCCCCTTTGAAAAGAAGGAATTCTCCTCCCTTTTTAAAATGGAGGTCGGAAGGGATTCAATAAAAAACGGCACTTCAAAGTGCCATTTTAAATGCTAAAGGATTAACCTTTACGTTTTAATTCATCACGAATTTCACGAAGTAATTCGATATCTTCTGGAGTCGCCTCTGGAGCTGGCTCTTCAACTTTTTGACGGCGCAATTTGTTCATCAATTTCACTAACCAGAATACGACCCATGCCAAAAGCAAGAAGTTGATTAAGATAGTTAAGAAGTTACCGTAAGCCAACACATTAAGGCCTGCATCCTGTGCTGCTTTGAGCGTGGTGAGGTTATTTGGATTATCGCCCAATACTAAGAACCAATTTGAATAATCAACGTCACCACCAAGGATCCAAGAAATAAAAGGCATGATAATGTCTTTTACCATGGAATCGATGATTTTACCGAAAGCACCACCAATGATGACACCTACAGCCAAGTCCATCACGTTGCCTTTTACGGCAAATTCTCTAAATTCTTGAATAATACTCATGTGATCTCCAGAAATTTTTTCAGCTTTAATTTTGTGACGAAGTATACATTATATCTGTATAACTATTTCCACCTAATTTACTTGGTTTATATTAGATTCTAAATACCATGTATAAAAATTCACACAAAACATTTTTGATTTTGGTAATACATTCTATTAAAAAGGATTTATCAAAATTATGCATGTCGAATTAAATGAATAAAGTCATTCAATTTTTGCATTTTTATTCAAAACGCCCATGCATAAAAAAACCGCTAACCTAAGTCAGCGGTTTTTTTGAAACTGTAAAATTAAACGTTACGGTTACGTTTACGTTCGTTTTCAGTCAACCAGCGTTTACGGATACGGATTGACTTAGGCGTTACTTCAACTAATTCGTCGTCTTCAATAAATTCAAGCGCTTGTTCAAGCGTAAATTCAATGTGCGGAACAAGAGTCAACGCATCATCAGTACCAGAAGCACGTACGTTAGTTAGCTGTTTCGCTTTAGTTGGGTTAACAGTCATGTCGTCTGAACGTGAGTTAATACCAACGATCATGCCTTCATAAACTTCTAACTGAGGTTTAGCGAATAGACGGCCACGGTCTTGTAAGCTGAATAGTGCATAGCCCAAGCAAGTACCTTGAACCATAGAAATCAACACACCATTTTGACGTTTCGCAACAGTACCTTGTTTCATAGGACCGTAGTGCGAGAAGCTTGAAGTCATGATACCTGTACCTGAAGTCATAGTTAAGAATTCAGAACGGAAACCAATCAAACCACGTGAAGGAACTGTTGCTTCAATACGGATACGGCCTTTACCGTCAACTTCCATATTGGTCATTTCACCTTTACGGTGACCCATTTGTTCCATTACAGCGCCTTGGTGCTGCTCTTCAACGTCAAACGTTACGTTTTCGTATGGCTCTTGTTTTTCACCATCAATTTCTTTGATGATTACTTGTGGACGTGATACGCCCATTTCAAAGCCTTCACGACGCATGTTTTCAATAAGAACTGAAAGGTGAAGCTCACCACGACCAGATACTTTGAAACGGTCAGGACTGTCAGTATCTTCAACACGTAATGCTACGTTGTGAATCAATTCGCGATCTAGACGTTCACGGATATTACGTGAAGTTACGAATTTACCTTCTTTACCAGCAAACGGTGAGTTGTTTACTTGGAAAGTCATCGATACTGTAGGTTCGTCTACAGAAAGTGCAGGTAAAGCTTCAACTGCTTTTGGATCACAGATTGTGTCAGAGATATGAAGTTCATCAATACCCGTTACACAAACGATGTCACCAGCAGAAGCTGATTCAACATCGATACGCTCTAATCCATGGTAACCCATGATTTTTAAGATACGACCGTTACGTGTTTTACCGTCTTTGTCGATTACAGTTACAGGAGTGTTTAATTTCACTGAACCACGTTGGATACGACCAACACCGATAACACCTACGAAGCTGTTATAGTCAAGTGAAGACACTTGCATTTGGAATGGACCATCAACGTCAACTGCTGGTGGCTCAACGATGTCTACAATTGTTTCAAACAATGGAGTCATGTCTTCAGCAAGTTCTTCTGGAGAAGGACCCGCTACACCGCGAAGACCAGAAGCATAAACAACTGGGAAGTCTAGCTGTTCGTCAGTACCACCAAGGTTGTCAAACAAGTCAAATACTTGGTCAATTACCCAGTCAGGACGCGCGTTTGGCTTGTCTACTTTGTTGATAATTACGATTGGTTTCAAACCACGTGCGAACGCTTTTTGCGTTACGAAACGAGTTTGTGGCATTGGACCTTCTTGAGAGTCAACAAGAAGAAGTACGCAGTCAACCATCGACATTACACGTTCAACTTCACCACCGAAGTCGGCGTGTCCCGGGGTGTCCACGATGTTAATACGGTATTCAGTGTCAGTACGTTTGTCTAACCATTTGATTGCAGTGTTTTTTGCAAGAATGGTAATACCACGTTCAGACTCAATCGCGCCTGAATCCATTACACGTTCGATCTCGCCTGCACGATCACCAAGAGCACCTGATTGCTGTAAAAGTTTGTCTACAAGAGTAGTTTTACCATGGTCGACGTGCGCGATGATGGCAATGTTACGGAGAGTTTTAATATCTGACATGTGAATTCGATACGCCTAAAGTTTGAGGGCAAATTATACAGAAAAAATATAGATTTTAGTAGTGACAGTTTATTGACAATGGTATTTTTTTTGACGACTGACACGGTTTAGGTTTTGTAAAGCTGTGTAAACAGATTAGAATAGCGTCACCTAGCCTTAATTTTCAGTGCCGCATGTCTGATTTAAACCAATCTCCCGAAGCAAAAGATCAACTCGATTTAGTCTATGGATTGAATGATCGACCAAAACCATTTATTGCTTTTCTCGCTGCGTTCCAGCATTTGCTCGCCATTATTGTCCCAATTGTGACGCCGGGTCTACTGATCTGTTTGGCACTCGGTGTATCAAAAGAAGATACTAATATGATTCTTTCGATGTCATTGGTGATCTCTGGTATCGCAACCTTCTTACAATGTAAAAAAGTCGGTCCATTTGGGGCAGGTCTTCTGATTGTACAAGGTACAAGTTTTAACTTTATTGGTCCAATTATTGGTATTGGTTCAGCAATGGTTGCTGCAGGTACACCAGTAGAAGCAGTGATGGCATCTATCTTTGGTGTGGTGATCGCGGGTTCATTTATTGAAATGGGTGTGTCACAAATCTTACCTTGGGTGAAAAAATTAATTACCCCACTTGTCACAGGTATTGTGGTGCTCTTGATCGGTCTGACCTTAATTAAAGAAGGTCTGATCAGTATGGGTGGTGGTTATCAAGCCATGGGCGATAAAACCTTTGCCAATGCTGACAACCTCATCATGTCATGTACTGTTTTGGCTTTAATCATTTTACTGAACCGTGTGCGAATTACTTGGGTAAAAAGCTCTGCTATCCTGATCGCACTTGTGGTTGGTTATATCCTTGCAGGCTTTATGGGTCATTTAAACTTTGACGGTCTAAAAGATGCACCACTGGTGCAAATCCCAACTCCAATGCACTTTGGCTTAAGCTTCTCTTGGAGCTTGTTCATTCCAATGGCATTTATCTACTTGGTAACGTCTTTAGAAGCGATTGGTGATATCACCGCAACATCTAAATTGTCAAACCAAGCTGTTGATGGTCCTGAATGGATGAAGCGTATTAAAGGCGGTGTGTTAGTTAATGGTGCAAACTCATTCCTTGCAGGTATCTTTAACACTTTCCCAAGCTCTGTATTTGCACAAAATAATGGTGTAATCCAGTTAACAGGTGTTGCAAGCCGCTACGTAGGTATTTGGATTGCAGCCCTTTTAATTATTTTAGGTTTACTTCCTGCAGTTGCTGGTGTTATTCAAGCGGTTCCACAAGCCGTATTGGGTGGTGCTGTGATGGTAATGTTCGGCGCAGTTGCTGCCTCTGGTATTAATATCTTGTCAGGCATTCATTTAGACCGCCGTGCACTATTAATCATTGCAATTTCACTGGCATTGGGTCTAGGTGTTGCACAAGTGCCACAAATTCTAGAACACTTACCAGAATTGTTCCGTAATATCTTTAGTTCAGGTGTTGCAACTGGTGGTATTGCTGCCCTTATTTTGAATATTGTTCTTCCTGAAGTGAAGAAGTAAGTTCATTTGTCAAAGAACACTGCCTAGGTTCCGTCCTAGGCAGTGTTTTTTATGATGGAGAAATCTATGGATCTCACAAGTGAAGTCGTTATACGACAGATCGATTTATTACAAGATCGCGTGCTTTTCGTAAATGCACCGACAGATGACTTACTCAGTCAATTGAATGACAATATTAAGCCATCGATTTGGTGCTGGAATTTTAATGATTTTCAGTACTTTCAAAATCAACAGTCAAACGTCCATTTTGGTGTCGATTTTCCTGAAGGTCAGTTTGATCAAGCGGTTATTTTTGTTCCAAAATCAAAAGAACTGCTAAATTATTTATTACACAATGTGGCAAGTCACCTTGCTCAAGGTGCGTCTATTTTCCTCGTGGGTGAGAAAAAAGGCGGTGTTGAACGCGCAGCAAAACAATTACAACCCTTTGGTAAAACCCTAAAAATTGATAGTGCGCGTCACTGTCAAATGTGGCAAACCCTCTTAGAAAAAACTGTAACACTCAAGCCACTACAAGATTGGGTGCAAAAATATCCAGTTGAGACTCCAAATGGTGAGCTTACGATTTGCGCATTGCCGGGTGTCTTTAGCCAGAACCGTTTAGATGTGGGTACGGCTACCTTATTGCCTTATTTATCACAAGTCACTTCGGGCAAAATTGCTGATTTCGGCTGTGGTGCGGGTGTCATCAGTGCTTATTTAGCCAAACTGAATCCTAAAAATCGTATCTTTGCCATGGATGTAGATGCTTTTGCACTGGCTTCTACACAAATGACATTTGAACAAAATTTGCTTGAACCTGAACAACTTGAGATTAAAGCGGTCACAGGAATCGAGGATGCACCACTATTTTTACATGCCGTAGTCAGCAATCCACCCTTCCATCAAGGGATTCAAACCGACTACAATGCCAGTGAAAATCTATGCAAAACTTCGCGCAGACATTTGAAGTCTGGGGGTGAGCTTTGGATTGTTGCCAACCGATTCCTCAATTATCCGACTTTAATTGAGCAGCATTATGGTCAATGTACAATCAAAGCCGACCAACAAGGATTTAAAGTCTTGTTTGCGAGCACGCAAAAAAATCTTAAGGAACAATGATGAGCGAAACTCAAAAACCAGCTCAGCTTCAGCGTAAGTTGGGTGCTCGCCATCTCAACATGATTGCAATTGGTGGATCAATTGGTACAGGTTTATTCCTTGCCTCAGGTGCAACCATTGCCAATGCAGGCCCGGGTGGCGCCCTGCTTGCATACTGCTTAATTGGTATCATGATTTACTTCTTGATGACCAGTCTAGGTGAGCTTGCAACACATAATCCAACTTCGGGTGCATTCTTTACCTACGGCACTAAATATGTCGAGGGTGGTTTCGGCTTCGCTTTGGGTTGGAACTATTGGTACAACTGGGCGATTACCGTGGCATTTGAATTGGTTGCAGTCCAATTCATTATGAAATTCTGGTTTCCAGATATTCCGGGCTTTTACTGGAGTGCAATTTTCCTCGCAATCGTCTTTGCCATTAATGCGCTGACCGTAAAAGGCTTCGGTGAATCCGAATTCTTCTTCTCGCTTGTTAAAGTGCTCGCAATTGTTGCCTTTATCATTATCGGCCTGTTTATGATTGGTAAAATCATGCTGACACCGGGCGTAGAAACATTTGCCAACTGGACCAAGGGTGAAGCCCCATTTGTCGGCGGTTTATCTGCCTTGATTGGTGTGGCCATGATTGCCGGTTTCTCTTTCCAAGGGACTGAAATGGTTGGTGTGGCTGCAGGTGAATCGAAAGATCCTGAAAAGACCATTCCTATTGCCATCAAGCAAATTTTCTGGCGTATCTTGTTGTTTTATATCGTGTGTATCTTTATTATCGGCACTCTCATTGCCTATGATGACCCACGTTTATTACAAGCAGCATCTACTGAAAATATTGCACTTTCACCATTTACCTTACTGTATGAAAAAGCAGGTTTTGCTTTTGCTGCATCGGTGATGAATGCGGTGATCTTGACTGCGATTTTATCAGCGGGTAACTCTGGTATGTACTCCTCTACTCGTATGCTGTTTGATATGGCACGTAAAGGCAGTGCGCCGAAAGTCTTTGGTCGCTTAGATGCACGTGGCGTACCGATGAATGCGCTTTATGCAACAACGGCGATTGCGGCACTGTGCTTCTTAACCACTTTTATCGGTGAACAAGCGGTATTTAACTGGTTACTGAACATGTCAGGTATGTGTGGCTTTATTGTGTGGCTCGGTATTGCAGTTTCACATTATCGCTTCCGTAAAGGCTACTTGGCTCAAGGCAATAAATTAGAAGATCTTGCTTACCGTGCAAAATTCTTCCCATTTGCACCGTGGTTTGCCTTTATTTTGTGTGCCATCGTGGTCCTTGGTCAGAACTATCAAGCCGTTTTAGATGGTGAGTGGTTAGCCGTTGTTTCTACCTATATTGGTATTTTCTTATTCCTTGCCATTTGGTTCGGTTATAAGTGGAAACACAAAACCAAGTTAGTTTCATATCAAGAAATGGATGTAAAACCAATGAAAGTTGATCAAGAATAATGTGATCACTGAATAAAAAAAGCAGCTCCTAAGCTGCTTTTTTTATGGCTAAAATTGTATCTCAATACATTCACGCTTTAACAAAATGCTTAGTGAGTAATGTTGAGGAATGATGTCTGATCTATCATCAACAACTGATAGGCTGACGCAATCATGTTAAGCAGCAAAATAAAAACGCCCAATGCAATGCATCAGGCGTTTGTTCAAAAGTAACTACGTTTTCAGGTTTGATTTTCAATACTTAAGAAGCATTATGCTGTTGTACAAAGGCAATGAACTCTTCTTCGCTCATCACAGGTACACCCAGCTTTTCAGCCTTTTCTAATTTAGAACCTGCCTTTTCACCCGCAACTACACATTTGGTTTTACCTGAAACACTACCACTGACACGTGCGCCTAAAGCTTGTAGCATTTGCGTCGCTTCATCACGCCCCATGGTGCTCAGAGTCCCTGTAATCACCCAACTTTCGCCATTCAGTGGCTGACGACTTGGCGCAACCGGTGCATCCCAATGAATCCCTGCTGCCAACAAACGATCAACCACTTCGAGATTATGCGGCGCTTGGAAAAAGTCGACTATCCATTCTGCGGTAATATCACCAACGTCTGGCGTTTTTTTCAAGGATTCGAGATCTGCATGGCGAATCGCATCAAAGGTTTGGAAGGTATTGGCGAGCATGCGTGCCGTGGTTTCACCCACGCCTCGAATGCCGAGTGCATAAATAAATGCACCTAGTGTCGTTTTCTTACTATTTTCAATGGAATCGATAAGGTTTTGAACCGACTTCTCACCCATTTTTTCAATGGTCAGTAATTTTTCACGATGCGCATGCAAGCTATAAATATCAGCAACATCTTTGAGCAGATCCAAATGTAAAAGTGATTCCGCCCAACGGTCGCCTAAGCCCTCAATGTCCATAGCTTTACGTGATACAAAGTGACGAATCGCCTCAATACGCTGTGCAGCACAGTACAAACCACCTGAACAACGTGCCAAAGCTTCACCTTCTGGCATTACCACTGGAGATGCACAGACTGGGCAACATGCAGGCAACTGAACTTCTACCGTATCTACAGGACGGAATTCAGGCCATACTTTTTCCACTTTTGGAATCACATCGCCACTACGGTAGACACTGACCGTATCTCCTACACGTACATCTAAACGATGAATTTCACCAATATTATGTAGAGTGACATTGGAAACCGTTACGCCACCGACTGCCACTGGATTTAAACGTGCGACTGGAGTTAAAGTCCCTGTACGCCCCACTTGCCAATCAATATTTTCAACCGTCGTGAGCGCTGCGACTGCAGGGAATTTATATGCCGTTGCCCAACGTGGTTCACGACTTAAAAAACCCAATGTTTGCTGTTGCATTAGGCTGTTTACCTTAATCACCATGCCATCAATTTCAACGCTCAGGCTTGGACGATCAATGATCATTTGCTCATACGCAGCTTGTACGTCCTGAATGCTATCACAAATAAAGTGACGTTCACCGACAGCAAAACCAAACTGCGTCAACCATTCTAAGCTATCAGACATGGTGGTTTGACCATGATGTGGTTCGCACTGTGCAATGCCATAGGCATAAAAAGCCAATGGACGTGAAGCCGCAATTGCAGGGTCGAGTTGACGTAAGCTTCCTGCTGCTGCATTTCGTGGATTGGCAAAGGTTTTTTCACCTTTGGCTTCGTTTTCAGCATTGAGCTTTTCAAAGCCTGACTTTGGCATCAGGACTTCACCGCGAACTTCAAGCAGACTTGGAATTTCAGTCTGTGTAGAAGTCAGTACTTTAGGTAAATTACGAATAGTTTTTACATTTTGGGTAATGTCTTCCCCTGTTTCACCATCACCCCGTGTCACACCACGGACTAAAATGCCATTTTCATACCAAAGAGAAATGGCCAGCCCATCAAATTTTAATTCGACATCATATTCAATTTTTTGATTCGGTAAGCGTTCTTCCGCACGACGGGCAAAGGCAAATAAATCTTCTGCATTAAACACATTACCTAATGACAACATAGGCACTGCATGGGTTACAGATTCAAACTTAGACAAGGCCTTTCCACCCACTTTTGTGGTTGGTGTATCAGGTTGTACTAAATCAGGGTATTGCTCTTCTAAGGCTTTTAATTGGTGAAAAAGTTGATCATATTCACTGTCCTCAATTTCTGGCGTGTCCATGACATAGTAGGCATGGTTATGTTTCGCCAAGAGTTGAATCAGTTGTCGCATCTGTGCAACGACAGTGGATTGTTGTGTCATACATTCACCATAAAAAAGGGCGGTTCATGCTCCGCCCTCAAATTTCATTATCTGTTGCTATTATAGAAACCCACTCGGTGAGTTTCAATCAAAGACGCTTAGACTTCGATGGCTTGACCTTGACGATAATCAATCGCTTGATGACGCCAATGTTCACGCATCTGCGGTGTAAATTCTTGGTTATTTTGATCATACACAGTACCGTCAATTTCACGGGCAATTAGACGTGAAATGCTATCCATGGTATCAAAGGCATTTTGTACATCGCTGTGTGGCAGCGCTAAGAAGAAAGCCAAACCTTTTACTTCTTCAGTCGATAAAGTTTCAAGATCAAAACCTTGCGCAGCGCCATCATTATTCATTTGTAATACAGAGAATAATAACTTTGTCCCTTCTTCATCATAGCGATGGAAACAGGCCATTTCGCCAAAACGCAGACCGTACTTCAGCAACACTTTTAATGCTTTTTCACCTGACAAGGCACGGCTATCCGGGAACACATTTAAGGCGATATAAGTTTCCGCAGTTGCTAAAGCACTTTCTTCATCAACAATTTTTTGTTCATGTAAATGAGCATCCAAAATACTGCTTTCTTCATCAAAATCGCTAATTTCAGCTTTTTCAATTGCACTATTTACACTAAATTCTGGTGCTTTTTCTGCAGGGACAACCTCAGCCTGAACATCCGTCACAGGAATCGCGATTTCATTGGCTACATCTGCTACAGATGTAACCGTTGTAGATTCTGTCGCAGTTTGAGCATTTTCAACTGAAACGGGATCCGTCGTAGTCGTCTCAGTCTTTGCCGTAGCCTCAACGCTCTGCTCTGCTTGTTCCGTTGCCGTTGCTTCTTGCGTTACATTCGCTTGAACAGCTTCAGTCGTTTCAACCGCTGTGACTTTTTCCTCAGCCAAAGTCGGCTCTACACGTTGCGTGGTTTCAGGTGTATTTAACTGATTTCGTACATGGCGCGGAATAACAGGTTGCTGACTATCAGGGTCAATATGTAATTCGGTGTCGAGTGATGGCGCTGCATCCGCAGGTTTACGAAACATCATTCGAATGCCCACAACCATGATAATTACAGCGATTACAATCCCAGCTATAGTGGTGATTTCCATGTTATGCCTCCGCAGCTAAACCGTATTCTTTGGCCTGCTCAATATTCACAGTCACTAATTTTGAAGTTCCTGGTTCTGGCATGGTCACACCAAGTAAGTCAGTTGCCATTGTCATTGCCAGTTTATTGTGTGTAATGTAGATAAATTGCACTTGTTCTGAAAGCTCTTTTACAAGATTACAAAATCTTCCTACATTTGCATCGTCTAAAGGTGCATCGACTTCGTCTAAAACGCAAAATGGCGCAGGATTTAGGCGGAAAATCGCAAAAACCAAAGCCAATGCGGTCAATGCCTTTTCACCACCTGACAATAATGCCAAAGAGCTATTTCGTTTACCCGGTGGTCGTGCCATCAGTTTTACACCCGATTGCCAACCATCTTCAAGGCTTAAACTTGCTTCACCACCATTAAATACTTTCGGAAACAACTCTTGAAGTTCAGCATTAACCTTATCAAAGGTGGTCATAAACAGCTTTCGCGTTTCCTGATCAATGCTTTTCATCGCGGCTTGCAGTTGTTCAACGGTCTTTTGCAAGTCATCAATTTGGTGGCTTAAATCATCGAAGCGTTTAGAAACTTCAGTATATTCTTCTGCCGCAGCCAAGTTGACTGCACCCAATTTATCAAACTGCTGCTGTGCTTTTTCTAGTTTTTGCTGATGGGATACCACATCAATGCTTAAACCTGTCAGCATTTCGCTGTTCATTTCTTTCAGCTGTTCAGAATAATGCTGAAAATCAGACTGCGCGGATTGCCAAGCCAAACGCTTTTCTTCCAATTGCGTACGCAATTTTTCATCTTGCTGTTGATGTGAATGGCGTTGTTCCGTCAATGTCTGTTGTTTGCTCTGTACGTTATTCAGTTCAAGCTGCCAGTCATTCCAGGTTTTTTGTAAACGTTCAGTGACTTGAGCCTGCTCTGAATACTGTGACTCAAGCGCAGGCAATTCTAACTGTACCGGATCGACAAATTTCTTTGCCTGCTCCATCTGTCCAATAATTTGCTGAGTTTGCGCTTTCAAAAAGACCGTGTCTTTTTCTAATAATTCAATCTGTTGTTTTGTCTGTACAGACTGACGACGCACAATTTCCAATTCTTGCTGACTGTGTAATGCCACTTGCTGAGCACTTTCCAGTGCTAGACTCAACTCTTCAACTTGGAATTGCAAGGTTTTATAATTGGGCAAAGCTTGCTCAAGCTTCATCGTCAGCGCATGCAGATCAATTTCCAAATCGTCTTTTTGCATGGCATCTTCTTCAAGCTGTGCTTCAAGTTGCTGCAATTGATCTTCTAACTGCTGCTTTTGTAAGGCAAAAGCCTGATTGGAACTTTGTACCTTCGCAATGGCAACATCAGCATTTTGAATGTCTTTTTGCCAAGTTTTTAATTGGCTGTGTTGCTGTTGCAGGTTTTGCTGTAAAGCCTGTATGGCATTTTGCAACTCAGGCAATTGGCCTTCTAGTTGTGTCAGTTTAGGCTGCTGCTCTGCAAGTAATTCAGTCAATTCATCTAAGCGAATACGGTGGCTCAATGCACCTTGCCCTGCTTGGCTGTCCTCATCATAGTCTAGACCAATCACCCAATCTGCACCGACATGATAACCATCGAGCGTGAGTATTGACTCACCAGCGGCCAGTTTAGCCTGATGACTCAATGCCACCGTCAATGTTTCGGCAATCGCGACCTGCTGCCAGATCGAAAGCTGTGGTGCTTTAATCCACGTCGCCAAAGCGTCTAATCCAACGATTTGTGCTGCGGTGTGATGACTGCCTTTGACCTGACGTGCAATACTATCTTGAAAATTATCACTGTGTCCTAAAACTTGGGCACTCAGCCATTTAGACAAAAATTTCTCGACCAGTTGCGCATGCTGTTTGCCTTGCGTGCTCAACTGCAACTGCTGCATTAAATGTTGACGCTGGCTTTGCTGCTTTGGACTGGCTTTAATCATCAATTGGTTTAGGTTTTTCTGCTCGGACAACAGCACCTGTATTTCTGACTTTAGCTGCAGCACCATATTTTTATGCTGTGCCTGCTGTTCTTGTGCAGCTGCAAGCTGTGCTTGAGTTTCGGCAACCACCTGCTCTTGTTGCGTAATTTGTTGTTCGAGCTGTTGCTTATCTTGCTGATACTGCTCCAACTCATCTTGCTGCGCCTGATGCTGAATTTGACCTCGTTGCTGTTGCAGAGTCTCACGCTGTTGCTCAATACGACCAATATTTTTGGTCAATTGTTCACTTTGCGCCAACATCTGTAGCTTTTGCTGTTGCTGCTTTTCAACTTGCCCACGGCATTGTTCAAATTGTTGAACCGCTTGTTGATGCTGAGCTTTCAAATCGGCTAACTGCTGGGTCTGTTCCTGACTACTGCTTTCTTGACGCTGTAATTGTTCAACAAATCCATCTTGCTGTTCTTGCAGCGTTTCCAGTTGTAACTCTAATAGCTGTAAACGTTCTTTGGTTTGCGCTTTTTGCTTTTCAAGCTCCACCAAACTTGCCGAATTTTGTGCAAATAAACCCTGCTTTTGCTCCAGCGTCATTTTCAACTCAGACAGTTTCTTTTCCGCCTGTTGCCATTCACTTTGTAATGGGGTGGACTGTTGAATAAGCCGTTGAAATAAAGCACTGGTGGAAGATAAGTCATGTTCTAAGGTGTTCAGCTCAGAACGAACCAATTTGAAGGTTTCCCCGAGCTCATTCATCTGAAGCGTGTATTCTTGCTGTAAACGCGTGCTTTGTTCACATTGGAAAGACAGCACTTCGATCTTAATAGTACGAATTTGGGTTTCTAATTCTTTGTACTGCACCGCCGTTTCAGACTGACGTTTTAAGGTTTTCAGCTGAGACTTTAGTTCGGATGCAATGTCTTCGAGACGTTCTAAGTTTTGAGTGGTGTGTTCAAGATGCTGTAAAGTTTCACGACGACGGGCTTGATAGCGAGAAACCCCTGCGGCTTCTTCAATATACACGCGCATTTCTTCAGGTTTGGCATCGACCAAACGGTTGATCATGCCCTGTTCAATAATCGCATACGAACGCGGACCTAAACCGGTACCTAAGAAAATATCGGTAATATCACGACGGCGGCATTTGGTGCCATTGAGGAAATATTCGGATTTACCATCACGATTGACCTGACGGCGAACTGCCAGTTCAGTATATGCATTATAAGCACCACCTAACTTGCCATAGGTATTATCAAAACGCAGTTCAACACTCGCCATCCCGACTGGTTTACGCTTTGCCGTTCCGGTAAAAATAACATCTTGCATGGTGGCACCTCGCAATTGACGGGCACTGGATTCACCCATAACCCAACGAATGGCATCAATCACATTGGATTTACCACAGCCGTTCGGTCCAACAACCGCACTACGGTTGCCTTCAAATTTTAGAGTTGTGCTATCGGCAAAAGATTTGAAGCCGGAAAGTTTTAAACTGCTTAAACGCATAATGTCCTGATCAGCGGCGTGAACGTCTCGCCCACGCTAATTCGATTTGTTTCATCCGTGTTAGTGATTCCAACACAAGGTTGCGTAAGTGTCGACAAAAATCTTCCATAAATAAAGTGGCTTGATGTGATTTTCTGATTAAAACTGCATCAGTCACCAATTTAAACAAATCAAAAGATTCTTGTATTTCACGTCGTGAAATATTCAGTGTCAGGAAATAACTACGTCTGAGTGATGGCAACAATTCTTGGTAATAACGCATCAGGTAGGTATTTCCCACCATTTCATGCTGACGAGCCATGCCCTGAAAAATCAGATCATAAAACTTTTCGGTATTGCCTTGGCGAGTTTCTACGTCTAATTGTTCAAGTAATAACTGAATACGCTCAGCTTCATGGCTACGCCACGTTTCCGCCATACGATGCACAATTTGACCCAACAATAATGCTGCAATATCAAATAATGAGCGCACTTGTAAAGCCGACATTTCAGAGACTAAGGCGCCACGTCGCGGGTAGATTTCAATGAGTTGGGTCCGTTCTAAAATCAATAAAGCTTCACGAACAGAGCCACGGCTCACATCCAATTCGGCCGCGATTCTGAGTTCCTGAATACGCTCGCCTTCGACCAACTCACCGCGAATGATTTGTTCACCGATGTGTTTGGCAATTTGTTCTGATAAACTGTCCGCTTCTTGTTGTTGCATACTGTTCCTATCTTTTTTTTATAAGATGCAATGTTCAGATTTACACTCAATCTATTTGCATTAGAAACGATAAGCAACCTAATTGAACATGACATTGTCTGACAATCTTGTGTCAACAAAGCCAATTTTGTCAGTCAAAACGGACAATCAAGCGCCAAAGGCTTGCACACCTTGGTAAATAAAATAGCAACCAACTGTTGTTAATAAACATGCAAAACAACGCTTTAGCATAAATGGCGACAACATATGAGCCACTTTCGCACCCAATTTCGCAGTGATGAAGCTCATTACACTAATCCCGATAAATGCATAAATATGGATATAACCAATGGTATTGGGAACCACGATATCGGCTTGATGACCAAACCACATAAAGCCGAGTGCCCCAGCAATCGCAATCGGTAAACCACATGCAGCAGACGTTGCGACTGCTTTTTGCATAATGACGCCATTTTTATTCAAATACGGGACGGTTAAGCTGCCACCACCAATACCGAAAATCGCAGAGGCAATCCCAATGCCACCGCCTGCTGCCATTTGCATGGCTTGTGAGGGTAAATGTTTATTCGGATCGACAGGTGTCGCAGCACCGCGAAACATTTTAAAGGCCACCCAGACTGCAAAAAAGCCGATTAACAGTTGCAAACCCTGCCCTGAGAGATAATCTGCAATGCCTGCACCGAGAAATGAACCGATCACCAAACCCGGTGCCAAATTCCGAAAGACATTCCACAGCACTGCACCTTTTTTATGATGAGCCGAAACCGAACTGAGTGAGGTCACAATAATCGTGGCCAAAGACGTGCCTACTGCCATGTGCATAATCACACTGGGGTCATACTGAAGTTGGGTAAAGACAATGAATAAAATTGGCACAATAATCAGGCCACCGCCCACACCAAATAGCCCCGCAGCGAAACCAGCGATTGCACCAATCAGTAAATATATGATTAACTCCATCAATATTATTCCACAACTCTCAGATTCAAATGGATTTAGAGACCAGACACTTACAGCAATTGCTGAGCACAGTACCTCAACCGCCTGAAGTTTTATTACTGAAGCCCATTACCACATCGACCAATGACGATGTCCGTGAGATTGCCAAAAAAGGCATTCAAGATGTTTTGGTATGCAGTGAACAACAGACTCAAGGCCGTGGGCAACGCGATCATCAATGGGTCTCACCCGTTGGTAATATCTATTTAAGCACATTGCTGAATTTACAGACAGCAATAGATGGACGGCTTGCACTTGAAATTGCCTTAAATATCTTGCAAATGCCAAGTTTGCAAAATCTCCCTTTACAAGTGAAATGGCCCAATGACCTATATAGCCCACAAGGCAAATGGGGCGGGATTTTGATTGAACCGATTTCGCCACATCAAGCGATCGTCGGCGTGGGCATGAACTTATTTCCGATTCCATCTGCAGGAATTGAGCAACGTGCAACCTCGTTATCTGAACTCGGACTTCCCTCGCCAAACCGTTTGCAGTTAATTGCTGAACTCTATGCCGCGATTCAACTTGCAGGTGAATGGTTCGATCATAACTGCTACAACCTCGCTGCACGATTCAACCATTATGCTGCATTTATGCAACAGCCCGTTGAACTTGAACACCTGCAAGGCAAAAGCCAAGGTCGCTTTCTCGGCATTGAAAATGATGGTTCGATCAACATCCAAACCTCGCAGCGCTTAGAAAATTATTTCCAAGGCCGCTTACGTTTAGCAGATCAATCATAAACAGGATTGCAAAGGCCTACTGATGAAAAAATTATGGCTCGATGTCGGTAATACCCGGCTGAAATACTGGATTACCGAATACGATCAAATCATAGAGCATGCTGCGGAACTACATTTACAGTCGCCTGCCGAACTACTTCTCGGTTTGATCCAACACTTTAAAAGTTTGGACTTAGATCAGGTCGGGATTTCTTCAGTACTCGACAAGAAAAATAATGATCGGATTCAAAAAATTCTTAAATTTTTAGCCGTTCCTGTCACTATTGCCAAAGTACATGCCGAATATGCGGGCTTACGCTGTGCATATGAAGACACCAGTAAATTCGGGATCGACCGTTGGCTGCAAATGCTGGCTGTGGTCAAAGACCCTACACAAAAATACTGTGTCATTAGCTGTGGCACGGCACTCACCATTGACTTAACAGATGGCTTACAACATTTAGGCGGCTATATTTTGCCAAATTTGTATTTACAACGTGATTCGCTCATCCAAAACACAAAAGGCATTAAAATTCCAGATGCCACCTTTGATGAGCTGTCTCCTGGTAAAAACACCATAGACGCTGTTCATCATGGCATCTTGCTCAGCTTGGTCAGCACCATTGAAAAAGTTCTCGACAAATATCCAAGTCGGTTAATTTTAACCGGTGGCGATGCTGCGCTATTTGCACGTTATTTAGAACAATATCAGCCAGCTGTCGAAGCAGATTTGCTGCTTCGAGGCCTACAAAGTTATGTAAATGGCGTGTAATTTAGCCATTTTTTGATAGCAAACTGTGAAAGCGTGATGACCAATGGTGATCACGCTTTTTTATTGATGGTCATTTCATATAAGCGTGGTTACAAATTGTATCGCGATTCATGACCTTTTTTCGTCCAAGGAATTACAATAGCCTGCGATGATCGACAGATACATCAGCAACTTTATAATTTAAAAATGTCTTTCAAGATAGAATATAAGACGAAGAGTATAGATATGAAATTTAAGAATTTACTGGGTTTAAGCCTGCTCGCCTCTACATTATTCTTCGGCGGTTGTACCACCACACAAAATCTAGCCAACTCTAAAATCCCTGCCGAAATCAAATCACAGCTCAGCACCTCTGAAGCAGTTTTGGGCTATTTTGGAGATGAAGATAATCCTGATTACTGCGGCTGCGTATCATATATTGACTCAAGCTATTACATGACTCCAGTCAAAGACGGCTATTACCGTGTACTTTTAGGTCGTAATGCGACAGGTGATTTTTTAGTCCAAGATTTTTACCAAGAAACCAAAACCCCTCAATCCTCACCTGCTTGGGTCAAAGATCCGATGAAACTATTTAGTTTCAGTGGCAGTGACATCGAAGGCCCAGTAACGCTTTATCGCAAAAACGGCAAAGTAGAATCAACCTTTGTGAACCAAGATGGCGTGAGCATCCACGGCGAAGAGTTTTATCCAACAGGACAACGTGGCGCAGCGTATAAAGTCGATGAAAATGGCAATGATGCCTATCGCTTATGGTATGCCTCAGGAAAAATTGCGGCTGAATATGTCGTCGATACCGATGGTGAATATGTTGGTGCTTATAAAGCATGGCAGGAAGATGGTCGCGAAGCCAATGATGATATTGACGACATTCGTGAACGTGTTGCTTTAGAACTCGACTGATCTTTCAACAGTTCGAACAAACAAAAAAGGCGCAGATTGCGCCTTTTTTCTCTTCAATTGCACCAATTGCATGATTGTAATCTCAGTCTTCACTAAATACCTTATCGACAAAACACGCGATCTATAAAACACGCGCTCAAAACCTACCTAAGCCGTTAAAATCGGCTCTAACACGTGCCACAGTTGTGGAATCTCAGAAAAGCCATCTTTTGCTGTGAAATGCCCTGCTTCTTTCACTTCATAAATTTGTGCATTTATAAAATTGCCCAATTGAATCGCAACCGGTGGCGGCACGATTGGATCATTGGATGAAATCAGACTGATACAAATCGGCATATAGGTCTGTAAAACACCGCTATCCATTTTTGCACGTTGAATAAATGCGGTTAATTCAGGCTGTGTCGGTAAACTACTTTTAAAACCTGACACAAAAACGCCCGCTTTAATCCGTGTGCTATGCTGTTCAAAATATTGATTGAGATAATGCAGCGTGGTTAAGCACCCCAAACCATGTGCAATCACGATGGTATTTTCATCCAAATCTGGCATTTGCAACGCTAGAAATTTCTGCCAATGGTCAAAATCAGGTTGTGCCGCATTTGCCATCACGATGCGTCGAGAATAATGTCCTGCTTCTTGCAGCTTTCGTCCTAACCAAGGAAACCAATGATCATTCGGCGATGCATCATGACCATGAACAATATAGATCTTTTGGCTTTCTGGCGTATGCGGTGTATTCATGATTTGATTCTTATTTTAGGTGATTATTTTTAGTGAAGCTTTCAATTTGCAGTTCGGCAAATTTTCACCTCTGTTTTAAACCTTTCACCAACATGGTCTCAATGTCAATTTGGCATCTTTTTGTAATGATTTAGCTCAGTTCGGTATCTATCTGCTGGTATAGCAAGATTCCTTCATCCAGTACTTGCTATCAAATGTACCCTACCACTTTACTTGAACGCACAGTCTCGTCAAATTGCAGCCATAAAAAAAGGCGCTAAATGCGCCTTTTTTTAAGTCCAAATTACTTCGGATCTTTACTGCCGAACAATGGACCCATGCCACCGCCGCCAAATTGTTTTTGCATATTGCCTAATGATTTCATCATTTTTGCCATACCCGTTGGGTTGGCAAATTTCTTCATCATTTTCGCCATTTGCGCATGTTGCTTGATGAGTTTATTTACTTCCGCAACATCCATACCACAGCCTGCTGCAATACGTTTTTTACGGCTTGGATTCATCAAGTCTGGGTTACGACGTTCTTTAATGGTCATCGATTGAATAATTGCTTCCATTTTCTTCACTTGCTTTTCAGGATTTGCTTGTGCAATTGCATCTTGAATCCCTGAGTTGCTCATGCCTGGAAGTTTATCCAGGAAGCCCATCATGCCGCCCATTTTGTTCATTTGTTCAAACTGCATCAGCATATCTTCAAAGTTGAAGCTACCGCCTTTTTGCAGTTTTTTCGCCATTTTTTCGGCTTTTTCTTTGTCGATTTTACGTTCAACTTCTTCGACCAAAGAAAGTACGTCACCCATACCCAAAATACGCTGTGCAATACGTTCAGGATGGAATGGCTCTAGGGCATCGAGTTTTTCACCCATACCCAAGAATTTAATCGGCTTGCCAGTAATGGCACGAACAGAAAGTGCTGCACCACCACGTGCATCACCATCCGTTTTTGTCAGGATCACACCGGTTAAAGGCAAGGCATCATTAAAGGCTTTTGCCGTATTCGCCGCATCCTGACCGGTCATGGCATCAACCACGAACAATGTTTCAGTCGGCTTAATTGCTGCATGAAGCTCTTTAATTTCATCCATCATTTCGTCGTCTACATGTAAACGACCTGCTGTATCGACAATCAAGACATCAGCAAATTGAATTTTTGCTTGCTCGATCGCACGATTTGCGATGGTAATCGGTTTTTCGTCTGCGCTTGATTCAAAGAAAATCGCGCCAACTTCACCTGCAACCGTTTGTAGCTGTTTAATCGCCGCTGGACGATAAACGTCGGCAGACACCATTGCTACTTTTTTCTTTTGACGCTCTTGTAAGAAACGTGCAAGTTTTGCCGCAGTAGTTGTTTTACCCGCACCTTGTAAACCTGCAAGAAGCACAACAACTGGTGGTTTTGCCGCTAGGTCTAGGCTTTCATTCGCCTCACCCATCATTTTGGTCAATTCGTCATGAACGATTTTGACGAAAGCCTGCCCCGGTGATAACTGAGTCATCACTTCTTGGCCCAATGCTTCTTCCTTAACTTTCGCGATGAATTCACGAGTTACAGGTAACGCAACATCGGCTTCAAGAAGTGCCATACGTACTTCGCGTAACGTATCTTTAATATTGTCTTCGGTTAGCTGCCCTGAGCCAGTAACATTTCTTAAACTCTGCGTGAGTCGTTCTGTTAAGGTATCAAACATTGCAAAATCCGCTTAAAATAGCCATGAGCAAAAAATTGTTTCTTAAAATAGAAAATTTATGCATAGAATGCTATAGGATACTTTAGTTCTTGCAGAATTTATATAAATGAATATTCAACATCCTGAAAAAGGTTTGACATGATCAGTCTCCCCTTGGTTTACACGATCCTAGCATTAATCGCTTATACCACGTCTTTTTGGTATTTATTCAGCCATTTAATGTCTAAACGTGCGCCGAACCATTGGTTTATTGGTGTTGTACTTGGTTTAGGCATGTTATTGCATGCAGGTGTTTTATATAACGACATGTTGACGCCTATGGGTGTGAACTATGACGTGTTCAACCTGATGTCATTTACTTCAGGTCTCATGCTATTACTCAGTGTGTTATTTAGTACCTATCGGCCTGTGCTTGCGATGAACCTGTTGGGCATTCCTGTGGCAGCAACGGGGTTGATTTTAGGCTTTGCATTTAGTCGACAAAATCAATTCATAGAGCAACATTCACTGGGTTTAGACATCCATATTATTTTGTCGCTTTCCGCGTATGCCGTCCTACTGATGGCAACTATTCAAGCGGTCATTTTGCGTTTACAAGACCGTGAACTGAAAAACAAGCAGAAAAAACGTGTATGGGTGAGCCTGCTTCCATCCTTCCAAGCCATGGAATCTTTACTATTTGATTTATTGATTGCTGGTTTTGCACTACTGACCGTGGCACTTGGGTTTGGTTTCTTCACCATCGATAACTTCTTTGCACAGCATTTGGCGCATAAAACTGCCTTTAGCATTATTTCATGGTTCGTCTATGGAGCTTTGCTCATTGGACACTATCGATTTGGTTGGCGTGGTCAAAAAGCCATTCGCTTTACCATTATTGGTTTTTGTCTCTTGGCAGTTGGCTTTATTGGTTCTAAGTTTATTTTAGAAATGGTTTTGGGCCGCTAAGTCGACGATGAAACAATTTTAAGTTTTATTAAGAAGTAAGTTTTATTACGAAGGGAGCTAAGGCTCTCTTTTTTATAGCTTGATTATTCACACAGAAATAACAGGCATAAAAAAAGCGCTATACAGCGCTTTTTTTTCATTACGTCTAAATTATAGAGCAACGATGTTTACAGCATTCGGGCCTTTTTGACCTTGAGCGATGCTGAAAGAAACCTTTTGGCCTTCTTGCAAAGTTTTGAAGCCAGAACCAGTGATTTCGCTGAAGTGAGCAAAAACGTCAGGACCGTTGTCTTGTGCAATAAAACCGAAACCTTTAGTTTCGTTGAACCATTTAACTGTACCAGTAACTGTATTAGACATAATAATACCTATTAATTTGTTGATTTAGCCATTGGATGATGACTGACTATAACTTGGAAAATAATAAAGAATTGAACTTCATTTCTGTAAAAAACGAAGGATTATGACTAACACTGCGATACTTAAAGAAAATTTACGAAACAATACTTTTTTTCTAGTTGCAGCCATCATACATGAAATCTTAAAAGATTCAAGCACAGTATATGTTGTTGATTCCATTAAAAAACAACAGTAAAAGCCATCTTCTTATTATTACTATCCATCTGTATTTACTCATTTTATTGTTTAAGTTTTATGTCAGTCAAGACTTTACGACTTTGGTCCTAATTTCACCAAATAATTACATAAAATCTTGTGATTTCGTATTCCGCATCACCAGAAGCACAAAACCTAGACATCCCTTTCAAAACCACGTATAACTCCGTTTTTCAATTTTTGGCTGTGTGACCGTGAAACTTGTTCTTGCGCCGATGGAAGGCTTAACCGACCCAATTATGCGAGATGTGTTGACGCATGTTGGGAGTTTTGACTGGTGTGTAACCGAGTTTATCCGTGTCACGGACTCTGTCCTGCCCGACCATATTTATCATAGTTATTGTCCCGAACTGAACAATGACGGCAAAACTGCAGCAGGAACACCGGTTCATGTGCAGTTCTTAGGTAACAATCCGACCATGCTCGCGGCAAATGCTGTACGCGCAGTAGAACTTGGTGCACCTGCGATTGATATGAACTTTGGTTGCCCTGCAAAAACCGTCAACCGCCACCGTGGTGGTTCAGTTCTGCTAGATGAACCTGAAGTGGTGTATGAGCTAGTCAAAGCTGTGCGTGACGCCGTTCCGAGTCATATTCCTGTATCAGCAAAAATGCGTTTGGGTTATATGGACCGTAACTTCACAATGGAAAATGCGCATGCCATCGAAGATGCCGGAGCTGCATGGGTTACAGTCCATGCGCGAACCAAAGCCGATGGTTATACCCCGCCTGCCTTTTGGGATCAGTTGCAACCCATTCGTGAAGCATTGAAAATCAATGTGATTGCCAACGGTGAAATTTGGAATAATGCCGATGCCAAACAGTGCCAACTCGAATCAGGTTGTGAAGACCTAATGATTGGTCGTGCTGCGGTGACCACTCCTGACATTACACAGTGTATCCGTCGTAATACCGATGAACCGCTGATTACATGGCATGAACTACTTGGATTACAAATTCGTTTCTTAAATGGCTCGTATAAAAAAGAAATGAATATGGTCGGTCGTTATAAACAATGGCTCGGCATGATGTCGAAGCACTATCCAGAAGCCAAAGTCCTTTGGGATGAAGTAAAACGTGTCAAACCACTTGATGAAATCGTGCAAAAACTCAAAGCCGGTATGTAAGTTTTAAAGCACATCGCCCAATATGAAAACGAAAAAGTGTGAAAACAGCTATCTAAGCGTAGCCGCAGAGCCTTTGATTACACCTACAGTGTTCAAAGGCTTTGTTGTGTGGCAAACTCTAAAATTGCATCGATCTCATCTGCCAAAAACTCTTTCGGATGTTCCGAAGTCGGGTTCATCACCAAGCTTGCGCCTTTGGTAATGGCAAACAATTTTTCAGCACTGATCATGACAAATTCTGCGTCTGCGCCAACATCCTGTTGAAGCATCGCAAGACTCAGAAAGAATGGAATGGCTTGCTCGCCCTGCTCCGTTTCCATCAATTGAAAATGCAGATGCTGCTCAGCATCACGCTCACCCAGACAATACACTTGGCTGGCTAAAAGTTGCTGATAAAAGTCTTGGTATTGCTCAGGATGATCTAAAGTCGATTCATAAAGATGTTGCAGCGTGTCGTTCATTGTTATTGTCCGTCTATTTTTATCAGTCAGATACTGTTCACAATCCACAGCATACAGGAAGTTTATGAATTATGCCGTTGATTTAAATCCTCAATGTGCTGTCGATTTGTTTTCCACGACTTTTCTAAAATTTCTTTTTCTAAACGTAACTGTATTCGTTTAAGTTTCATTTCAGAGATCACGGGTTGCTGAAAAGTTTGAACATAGTCCACCCAAGCTGTACCCCGAAAAACATTCGACGGCATCTCTGTTTTAAACACCGCTTCAGGCATAAAAACAATCACAGAATGCATATTGTCTTTATCCACAATATCGCTCAGCACCTGCTCTAACACTTTCATATGTTTATAATTTTGGTGAATCGGATTTTGAAATTTGAAACTTTTTTTATAAATCTTTTGCGTCCATTGTTTTTGTCTCTCGCCCCCAAAAATCCAGCCCTTATAGTTTTTAGTTTCAATCACAAACACACCAAATGGGCTTAACAGAAGATGATCAATTTGAGTCGTAGCTCCTTCACCATCTGGTAAGGTCAAATCATTTAACAATATATAATGGTCTTTCAAATAAAGTTTGACATGAACAGCGACAGCAAACTCCCCCATTTTCCCCTTTAAATAAGGTTTAAATGCTTTGATTGCCCCCACAATCAGTAACAATGGAATTAACCACCACAACGTCGAAATGAGGGGTGCAAAAAATTGAGAAATATTCATCGATTTGATTCATTATTTTAAATAAGTATATTTTCTATTTTATTGTAATTTCTCAATTTTTAACAATATTTCTTTCTTTTCTAGACCACCAGCAAAACCCACTAATTTTCCATTTGCGCCCACGACACGATGACAGGGTGCAATAATTGAAATTGGATTTTTACCATTGGCTGCACCGACAGCACGTACGGCTTTGACATTGCCGATCTGCGCTGCAATTTGTTTATAACTGCGAGTTTCTCCAAAAGGAATCGTCAATAAAGCTTGCCAAACTTGTTGCTGAAATGCGGTACCTTCAAAGTCTAGCGGCAAGTCAAATTGCTGTCTTTTACCCGCAAAATATTCATTTAATTGCTGTGCGGTTTTGAGCAAAATTGGGTGTTGTAGATCTTCAACCAAAGCCGCCAATCGCACACGATTTGGATTTTCATTTTCCCAAAGGACAGCCACCAATGCGGTTTCATGTGCAACAAGTTTTAATTGTCCAACGGGTGAATCTAAAAACTGATAAGAAAGTTGCATGAGATACTCCAAGCTCAAAATCGCAGCACTTCATTATTCAGGAGGACGATAATTTCATCAAGACCAGTCCTGAAATAATCAGTACCGCAGCTAGCATGCGCATGGCATTTGCAGGCTCACCCAATACAACGATGCCGAGGATAAATGAACCCACTGCACCAATGCCTGTCCACACTGTATAGGCTGTACCCAGCGGTAAGGATTTCATTGCATAAGACAATAAAGCAAAACTTGCGATCATGAAAATAATGGTCAAAATACTTGGCGTCAGTTTGCTAAAGCCTTCAGAGACTTTCATACAATAGGCCCAAACCACCTCAAGTAATCCCGCTACAATTAATAAAACCCAAGCCATATTTTTACCCATAAAAAAAGCACAGGGATCAATGACCGCTGTGCTTTAGAACATATTAACTTGAATATAATTTCATCAAGATTAGACCCGAAATGATCAGTACTGCGGCTAACATCCGCATGGCAGTTGCAGGCTCACCGAGTATAAAAATACCCACGAGGAATGAGCCAATCGCGCCGATTCCTGTCCAAATGGTATAAGCTGTTCCCAGAGGCAACGTTTTCATGGCATAGGCCAATAAACCAAAGCTCAGGATCATAAAAAATAAAGTAACTAAACTTGGGCCAAGTTTTGTAAAGCCTTCTGAGAGCTTCATCGAATAGGCCCAAACGATTTCAAAAATACCAGCGAATACTAGAACAACCCAGGCCATGATGCCTTCCTCCATATTAGTAGAGTCAGGTCGTCCTGACGATTTTTCTTACTGGCTTCGAACAAAGATGTAAGGGAGGTCGTTCCTCCGAATATTGTCTCAGTATAGCAAATATGCTGAATTTTAGTGCAGTCTTTACATTTTTTGACCAAATTCAGGGCGTTATTCAGTTAAGGAAAAAACTTGTGCAGATGAATTGCGCCAAAACATAGCATATCTTTTCAAAGGACAGATTCAGAGATAAAAAAGGCACCACCAAAACCAGTTGATGATGCCCTCTTTATTTGGTCTATTCGCCGATTAGAACTTCAGACGAAGTCCTGCGCCATACCACCATTGCTTTTCACTTCCAGTTTCAGCTTGCCGTGCCGAATGCTGATTTCCTTTTTCATAGCTGTAAGCAACATCAATAAATGGCATCAACTTTTTATTGATTTCATAGCGTGTTTCTAGCCCTAACCATACAGAACTGAGTCCTGTTTTTTGTGCATAGGCAGAATCATCACTCAGCACCACATCTAGGTTCAGATACGGCTTTAAAATCAATTTTTGCGTCAGCAGCAAATCACGTTCGGTTTCTAAAGAAAAACTGACCTGTTTATCTGCACCAAGATATAAATAAGCATCGGTTTCAAAGAAATACGGTGCCAGACCATGCAAACCCACCACAGCATCTAACTGTTCTTTGTCCGTCACTTGATGTTCATCGACCCGATAACGCGCACCAATTTGCGCATCCCAAAAGTCGGAGATCATACGGCTATACATCACTTGAGCCGCATAATCAGCGTCTTGAGATTCTGCTTTATCGGCATGTAGTTTGATGAAGAGCTTATTTTCATCGGTCCCGATTCGACTCTCAATTTCAGTCTTTAAACTTCCACGACCATCGGCATTATTGAGCCATCGACTGTCGATCTCAGTCGCTTGATAAATCTGTCCACCATGTTCACGCTTATGATCAACAGGATGCTGCGCAGAAGCAGCACGTGACGCAATAGATGATGCATTTGCATGTTCTGCATGTTCTGCATGTTCTGCATGTTCTGCATGTTCTGCATGTTCTGCATGTTCTGCATGTTCTGCATGTTCTGCATGTTCTGCATGTTCTGCATGTTCTGCATGTTCTGCATGTTCTGCAGTATGCTCTATCTGGCTCGATTCAATCGCTGTTTGTATCTCTTGATGCGACGAATCATGTGAGGAATGCGACTCATGTTGAGCTGACATCAGCATGCTGTGATGTGCATCTTGCGCCATGGTCATTTGAGTGACAGATGCCAAAGCTAAACCCAGTACTGTATATGTGCATGGTTTAATGATGCGCATGAGACACCTCCTTTTGCGGTACAGATGCCGTTTTCGTATTCTCTGCGACATTTGCGACCACAAGTTTATTCATCATCCCTGCAGACATGTGATACAGCAAGTGACAATGAATCGCCCATTCCCCTAATTCATTGGCCGTTAACAGAGCCGTCACTGTTTTCCCCGGCGGCACAATCACCGTATGTTTATTTGGCATTTCAGAAGACACTTGCCCATTTTCCAATTGCATGAACATGCCATGTAAATGCATCGGATGCGCCATCATGCTGTCATTGACAAATTTCAGTCGAATTCGCTCACCATATTTCACCTTTAGTGGTTCAGCTTCACTGAATTTTTTGCCATTCATGGTCCACATATAGCGTTCCATCGTTCCTCCCAAATGAATGACCAAATCTTGCGTCGGTTCACGTGTATCAGGCTGCGGGGTTAACGCTTTTAGATCACTATATTGCAGTGCCTTATCACCCATAGGTGTTGATGCATTGGCCCAACCCATAACCGTTGCTGAATTTTCAACTGCCTGCTTCTCCTCTTTAGACTGTGCATGCTCCATCGCTGTATGCATATCATGTTTCATGGATGAGTTTATTGAGGAGTGGTTCATAGATGAATGATCCATCATACTATGATCCATATTGGCATGCGCTGAATCAGACATATTCTGTTTATGCATATCTGGATGCTGCATAGTAGTATGCGCAGTCACTGGAGAATGGTCCATGTCATGTCCCATAGCGGCATGGTCATGTGCTTGATTCGTCTGAATCTTTGATGGATTGACAGTATGCGCGCTGTACTCATGAGCATTCGCTTGCTGGATTGCTGAAGTTTGGGTTGAACCTGTAGCCGTATGCTCCATATTGCTATGATCCATACCTGCCATTGAACCATGCCCCATATCTTCCATGGTCAACAAAGCGCGTGGTCGAGCTTTTGGCATGTGAATGCCTGAGTGCTGAGGCTGCGTTTCATCATGTAAAGTGCCTATCGCAAATCCTGTCCGATCAATCGATTCAGCTTCAATCTGATAGTGCGCAGATTTAGGCTCTACGATCACATCGTAGGTTTCCGCAGCACCAATTCGGAATTCATCCACAGCGACCGGCTTGACCGCTTGGCCGTCTGCACTGACCACCGTCATTTTGAGCTGAGGAATACGCACATCAAAAAACGACATGGCCGCAGCATTTACAAAACGAAGTCTGACTTTTTCATTGGGCTTAAACATCCCCGTCCAGTTCTGCTGTGGTGTTTTGCCATTCACTAAAAACGTATAACCCGTGACATCAGACAAATCCGTTTTCAGCATTCGCATCTGATTCCACATCGAACGATCTTTCCAAGTGTTTTTTAAACCTGTTCGTTGAATTTGTGTCCATACATCTGAAACTGTTTCACGCTGATTTTGATAGTATTCGGCAGACTTTTTCAGATTTGCCATAATCTGAGCGCTAGATGATTCATGAAAATCCGACAGCATGACCACATAATCACGTTGTGTCTGTTCATGTGCGGCAAGTGCTTGTTTACCTTTCGGATAAATTACCAAAGCGCCATACAATCCGTCTTGTTCTTGACCTTTGGAATGCGCGTGATACCAATAGGTTCCGCTTTGACGGACTTTAAATTTATAAGTAAAGCTACCATCAGGCTGTATTTCATTGAAACCATTAAAGCCGGGTACACCATCCATTAAGCCGGGCAGCAATAGACCATGCCAATGCACCGAGGTATTTTGTTTTTTGAGCTGATTATGTACATGGATGACCGCATCATCGCCTTCTTCAAACTCCAGTAAAGGTGCTGGAAACTGACCATTGACGCTGATTTTCTTGACCGCTTTACCAGTCAAATTGATGGTCTTTTCATCAATATTCAGATGATATTCTTTAATGGCTGCAAACGCCCACGTTGGAGACAGCAGACACACCCCGAGCACGAGGCATGATTTAGATAAATTAGACATGACTTAACCTTTATAAAATAACGAAAAAACGTATTTAATACTCAGGTTAAGCTTGCGGAGGTCTTAGAATTTCTTGCCAAAAGCCTTTTAAATGCTGTCCAGCAAAAATGAAACGAGGAGGTTCTGCATAGTGATGCACATGGAAGGTCTGCAATGCGACCAAGGCGCTATCGACATAAGAGGTACTGATTTGGCAATGTGCGAGTGTACAGTCCTGACAGTCTGTACTTTGTGTTGTTGAATGATGCACCTGACCATCTTGCAGTGCAGATGTCGCATCTAAAGATTGATGACAGTCCATCATTGAAATGACGTCAGGTGTTGCTTGCTTGCCATGATGTGCTGCATGCTCAGGAACAGCTTGCCGCTGATTTTGATGGCAATTTGCCATAGTTAAATGTGAAGGATCAGTATGTGCTGCATGAAATGATGCCTGATGGGCATTTGCGTTCATCATTTGTTGATGTTGAAAATTTTGCTGTGCACTGACCACACTGCTCCACCCCATGACGAACGCCATGAGCCAAACAAAGCCAAGATGCTTACGCAAAAAATTGAACAATTTAGTACCCTAATTCAACCCAATGATGCACTGTGACAACATGTCCCTATTAACACATCTTTAAAAACATCACGCGATCGGCTCAGCCGAAATCTGCATGAAACACCATGATGAAGTTATTTACGATTCAAATGCAATTACATGACATTCGTATCAACATGACATGCAGCTGGACCGATTTATCCATCATGAAAAATACATTCAGAAATATCTAAAAGCATTATCCAGTGCGATCGATGATGTGTTTTGCCAGTCGCAGCTTATCTCAATAGTTGCTAACAGCATAATTAATTGTGCAGTTATTCACAACAGTTTTAAATTTATTGCGCTGTCATAAAAATCAGCGTATATCGTCCAGTTAAAACATAAAAGTTATTTTTTAAACTGATTAATTATTTACCACAGATTAATAAATACACAATATTTCAAATACTTTGACCCATATAAAAAGGACTCAATTGAGTCCTTTTTATACTTAATACGTCTAATTATTAAACCATTGATGCACAATCGTTTATAATTTATTCAAGTTATCCATATACTTATCTACACAGATATCCATACGGTTATCCATAAAGTTATCCACAAGCCATGAATAACTTATACCCAAAGGCTTAAGCCTCTTGAGCATGCACTTTTGCCAATTCAGAACGCATGTCATCAATCACAGCTTTATAATCAGGCTTACCAAAAATCGCTGAACCTGCAACGAACATATCTGCACCTGCTTCAGCAATGTCACGGATATTGGCTGGGGTAACACCACCATCCACTTCTAAGCGAATATCACGGCCTGAAGCATCAATAATTTTTCGTGCTTGACGCAGCTTTTCTAAAGTCATTGGAATGAACTTTTGACCGCCAAAACCTGGGTTCACACTCATCAACAAGACTTGGTCAACTTTATCTAAAACGTAGTCTAAATAATGCAAAGGTGTCGCAGGGTTAAACACCAAGCCTGCTTGCGCACCACCAGATTTGATTAACTGTAAAGAGCGGTCAATGTGGTCAGTCGCTTCTGGGTGGAAAGTGATGATATCTGCGCCAGCTTCTAAGAAATCACCAATCATACGGTCTACCGGTGAAACCATTAGATGCACATCAATTGGCGCTTTAATGCCGTATTTTTTCAATGCCTTACAAACGCCCGCACCAAAAGTTAAGTTCGGTACATAATGATTATCCATGACATCGAAATGAACAACATCTGCACCTGCTTCTAGAACATTTTCAACTTCTTCACCTAAGCGCGCAAAGTCTGCTGACAAAATTGAAGGTGCGATTAAGAATGGCTTGGACATGAAAAACCTAGCTTTGAAAAGGGAGTGATTGACGCATTATAACAAATTGTCCCCCTATTCGCTGCCCACGCCCTCAGTCGTTTTTTCGATACTGATGATTGAGATCTCTATAATAAAAAAACCTAGGATTAACTGATGTTACGCAGTAATATCAGAACCGAAATTTGATTCAAATAAAAGAACGATACGCGGTAACGTCATCCGCAATTGTTTGAGACAGCACGACTAATCAAAAATGTTTTTGCAATACTTTAATTAAATAGACGCTAGAAAGCGAGTTTTGCGGTGAGGAGCATTGCTCTGCAAGATGGTTTCCTTGCGAAGCTTCGCTTCTCATTTTGCCTAATGAGAAACATCGTTTCGTAAGAGTACCTCCAGCCGAAGGCTAATCCCTTTATTTAAGCCCTAGATGTAAGACTCCGTCGAATTGACTTAAATATCATTTTAAAAATGCAAAATTATTTTTTGCGTGCGTAACATCAGTGATTAATATGGATAAAGATCTCAGGGATAGAAACACAGCGTTGCATATTTAGACTTAACGAGCATCTATGTACTTTGCTAAGTTAAAGGACTGACGGCTTAATAATAAAATTGCATCTATGAAAAGTTCAACACACATCACCACCGCCCAAGCAGCGCGTGTTGCTAAACGCCTAGTCAATCATTGGAAACATAAATTTGAAGTCAATGAACAGCTCATTGGAGAAAATACTGCATTCAAGATTCAACTACCCTCTGCAGAGGTCAGCCTTCTACCACAAGCTGCATTTTTAGATGTAGTAATTTCAGCCCAAGATCCAAGTGCAAATCTAGATCAATTGGAACATGTGGTTTTAGATCATTTAATCCGCATGGGACAAGAAGAACTCAGTGCAACATGGCAACGCGAACCGTAGTCTACGTCGCCATATTGTCAAAGCCTTTCACTCAATGCTGATGTGATTGATAATTTCTAACTGCATCAATACGAGCTTTCGTCGCTGGATGTGACTCAAAGAAGTCTGTCCAAGATCTCTGATCTTTGGCAGTTTCATCCCTTGTACCTTTCTCTTTTGCTGTTTCACCATCAGCTTCATCTTCCATACGTTGTAAGAAGTTTGCAAAATGTGCCGTTGGAATTTGATGTTTTGAAAGTTGTTTTAGGGCATATAAATCTGCTTCAGATTCAAAATCTCGAGAGTAACTCGCACCCACCGCAGCCACCGGCAAACTGGTAAGAATGTCAGAGCCATCTCCTGTAATCATCAACAAAATAATACTGATGCCTAAACCTGACAAACTTTGCTGCAAACTATGGCGTTGAACTAAATGCCCCTGCTCATGTGCAAGTACACCAATTAACTCATAATCATTTTTCGCTAATTTAACCAACTCATCTGTCACGATAATGGTGTTATTGGGTATCGCCAATGCATTTGCACCGATGCTGCCACCACCGCGGAATAACAACTTCGCAGGACGATTTTCAGCCACCAATTGTTGATATTCTTGCTTCAACTTATCTTGGCGTGCTTGTGGCAATTTTGTGGGTTCAGTCATATCAATAATATATTTTTCAGCCTGATCGCCCCAACTCTTTAAAGCTGTCTCAGGCAGTTGATTAGCCACCACATGCGACGCCGCAGGTATGCCCCATTTAATCAATACAAAAGCAAACGCCACCACGAAAATCACACTAAAAATGATTAGAGAAGGTGAACGCTCTAACTTCCAAATCGAATGCAAACGCGACTTTACGTCGAGATTGAACCACTCTGGCAAAGGCTGATGAAACTCTAAACGAGCATCGTCCTTTAACTCGATCACCGGCTGAATATCACCTAAAGCACCGATCAGCGTCATATCTTGATAGGTGTAATGCTGCGTTTGTTCTAGGTCTTGACCATAACGCACAATCACAGCATGTTCCCCATCTGCGCTGATTTGAGCAACAAAGGGTTTTGACACTTTCCCATCATAATAGGTTGCATTCACTACTGATGTTTTCATGTAATTCACCTGCGTTATAAGGAAATATCTAGGTCAAAAATATCGGATAATTCTTCAGCAATCGCATTGTGATCTTGCTGCATTTGATTGTGTAATTGGTCAGGATCATCGACCAACATTAAATGCAAAGATTCAGTCTGATATTTATATAGTCGTACAACTGCCCATGGTGTCAGTAAACCGAGGCTAATCACTTTAGCCAACCAATTGCTCAAGACAATCCATGCATAGCGCCATTGATTACAGTCCGTATGAAACTGACTGCGGCTCAACGTGGTGTTATTCCAAGTGGTAATAAAAATACGTGCAGCCGTGAGTGGCCAAATGAACATGTAGCCAATCAAATACATCCCAAAAATGATGAAAACATAAGATGCGTCATTTAAACCATCTGAACTACCAAACAGTATCGCAAAGATCACTGCCAGCAATGCACCAAAGCCCATAAACAGAAATAAAGGCACATACATGGCACGCATATAATCGCCCCAAGTATTATTCAGATTAAATTTCAACTGACCCAGATACAAATGATTCAGACATTCACGTTTATATAACCAGACCGCAACTGGCGTAAACAACCCAAGTGTAAAGACAATGACCGCAAGACATTTGACAAAGCACCAATACGCGCTTTTATTCGTCCCAGAAAAAAAGAATCGGCTATTACTGAACTTACTGTTACGGGCACGGAAACGAATCGTAGATCGAATAAGCCAAGGAACCGCGAAAAAGATCAGGACAAAGCCCGCTAAGAAAGCTTCCCAAGAATATTTTGCAGCAAAAGAGAAACCGCCATAGACCACTAACGCAATGATTCGTCCGACTAAAATTTTTGTAGGCAAACCTGTAAAGTCAAAACGACGCTGAAATACCCAAGTATTACCATAAAAATAACGTAAACGGCGGACCTTTGCCCAAGGCGCATAAAGTCCAAGCGTGACAATCGTCAGTAAGATATTCACAATCCAAATACCGAAATATTCAGACGCATTACCTTTAAACCTAAAATGATAATTTCGTCCCAAAACATCAGCCTGTTCTGTCTCACCAAATAGACTCGGTGAATTCATCACGGGCAGCTCTGGCGGAAGCGGCGTTTCCATTTGTGAATTTTGCATAAGTACCCTAAATTATTTTTTTTGGTATGTCGAATTTATTCATTTGCATGGCAATGCTCATCACCATGCTTTATTTATACGTATATTAAAGCAAGCTATGCCTCAACAATTTTAACCACTGGCTTTTAGATTAATGAACTACTGTTTGCAATTGGACAGCGTGAAATTGCAAATGATCGTCCATAAAACTTTGAATAAAATAATAACCATGATCATAGCCTGCATGTTCACGCAGTTCGAGTGGCTGCCCAACTTGCTCACACGCTTTCTTAAACAAAGCTGGATTTAACTGGCTATAAAATTGATCATCAATACCTTGGTCAATCAAAATGGCTTTAAACAAAGCCCCTTTGGTTTGCACTAAAGCTGTAGCATCGTGCTGAAGCCACTGCTGACGGTCTGAACCTAGATATTGATTAAAGGCTTTTTCGCCCCATGGACACTGACTCGGCGCACAAATCGGTGCAAAAGCAGAAACCGATTTAAACAGGTCAGGATGCTTCAACGCTAAAGTTAATGCACCATGACCGCCCATACTATGTCCGAATATGCCAATCGCACCTTTTTGTACCGGAAATTCTGCCTGTACCAGCGAATACAATTCCTCAGTGATAAAACGTTCCATTTGATAATGCTCGGCCCAAGGTTGTTCCGTTGCATTAATATAAAAGCCCGCACCCTGCCCAATATCCCAATGATCGCCTTGCGCCACCTGTTCCCCACGTGGAGAAGTATCAGGGCTGATTAAAATCAGGCCAAGCTGCGCAGCTAAACGCTGAGCATGCGCTTTAATAGCAAAGGTTTCTTCAGTACAGGTTAATCCCGCCAAATAAAATAATGCAGGACACGCTTGGCCTTGCAAGGCTGTTTCTGGCAGAAAAATACCAAACTTTGTTGGGGTTTTTAAACTTGAAGAATCCAATTGATAAATACGCTGCTCACCCGAGAAACAGGCATTTCGTTGTACTAATTCCATGATCTTTATCCTAAACTTTTTTATCTTTTAAGGCGTAACCGTCGTAGCCGGTGAAGTAGTCGTCGGCGGGAACAATCGTTGTTCTAATTGAGGCAACATTAATGCCATGTTTTTCCCCATCGACCACTGCGGTTCAGAAGGTTCGAAACCTTGCGCTGCTTCCCATTTCGCTACAGTCGCTTTGGTTTCATTAAATGCCGCTTGAATACTGGTCTGCTCACGCATCGCCTGATCAAAGAACGCACGACCAAAATAGGTGTATTCAGCTTCATTCGAACAGCCAAAAGACTGACGATCTGCTGCCGATGCAGTAATGATTAAAGTATTATCATTTTGCAGTGCTGGAATAAAACTTCCTGAATAACATGAAGAAATGACAATCACACGCCAACGAATTCCGGATGCATCCAAGGCTTCTTTTAACCATTTAGGATCGACTTGCGCCAAATCCAAAGGTGCATTTTCCATTTCAAAGACATTCGGTAAACCATGTGAGGTCATATATAAAAATAAGACATCACTTTCTCGGTTCATCTGTTGACCAATACGACGCAGCGCCAACTCCATACTGGTTTTAGATGCCAGCGGAATTTCAGTACGCGTTGCGGGGTTATTGATAAGCTCAACCGAACGCCCATAGGTGCCAAAACGTGTATCAAACTGTTCTTTAATCCGTTCAATTTCCAGTTTAAAGACATCTTGATAACTCGCACCTGCCACCCCTAAGAAGTACCAATGGGATTGGGCAAATTCACCATATTCCACTGCATCCAAGGATTTATTGAGTAAACGGCTTTGTGCATAAAATGCATCTTCAGCAAAGCTTGGAGGAACTTCTTCAACTTTCCAAATCGGCTGATCTTTGACTGAGACTTGCCACACGACCAAAGTAAATAGCGTCGCACCCATAATCAGTGCACGCTCCCACCATGGCCATTTCAGCTCACGTGAAAACACCCAAACGACAGCCAAACTTTGCCAAACAAATAGAATAATGAATAACGTTGGAATGTAGTCATACAGAAAGTATGGGAGAAAATCGAGATCTCCTAAATATTGAATCAAACATTGAAACAACATGATGTGCGTATCAAGCACCAACCAAAGCAATGCAGGGACCAACATTAACCGTGGATTATTTACACGTTGTGATAGGAAAATCCCCACAATTAAAGCAATAAATGGCCACAATGCATAACTTATAAGACCTTGAGCGTTAAATTCACCAATACGCCCCGTGCTCAGCCAACTAAATAAACTGTTAGCACAACCACCTAAAATCCCCCAAAACACCAATTGTAAAATCGATGGACGAACGATTTGTAAAGAACGACGAGACCCAAAAAATAACCACATCCCCGCAGTTTGGTTGCTTTTAAAATCATGCCAAAAATTGATGGAGGGTTTGAAATCAATCATAGAGTTCTAATGGTGGCCTTGGCTCGCTTAATTGCACAAATAATTTTATGCCTGATGTCGTTTTTAGCAATGCTATTTTTTAACTATATAACAAATCTTTGAACAATATTGAAGCAAATATCATTTTAAGTCACAAGATCATGTTGGAAATATGCATCAAAGCGACAAGCATCACCTTGCCACTGATGTTGCGGCTCTTGATTCGCTAAAAAAACCGCCAATCGTGGACGTTTAACCACGACACGTTTAGCAATTTTTTGTGCTAAATCCAGTAAATTATCACCTAAATCCATCTCACCATCTTCAGGTAACAGCAAATGCAATAATTGCATTTGTTTTTTGACCTGAGCTTGCTTTTTGACGGCTTGCTGGTTTTGATCTCGCTGCGGAAACATCGGATCGAGATAAACCACGTCAAAGATTTGATTGGTCGTCGACAAATGTTTCAAATAATCTGCCGAATCTGAAAAGACCAATTCAATTCGAGCTACAACCGAACTTAAAAACGCATCTTGCTGCGCACGTTGATGTGAGTCTTCCAATAGGGTAAATAAAATTGGATGACGTTCCACAAGGGTCACATGGGCACCCAAATGGGCCATCAATAAACTGTCGTGCCCTAGCCCTGCGGTTGCATCCACAAGTTGTGGTTTTTCAGCCAAATTACACGCACGTGCAATCATCTCAGACTTTAAGGATGCTCGCTTTAAACGCCCAACTTCTGCTTTCCAATCGGGTTGCATCTTCATGCCATTGGCCGCCAACCACAAACCATCTGCATCGACACACAAACTGAGTTCAGGGTTTAAACGTAAAAAACGCGCGTTTAATTTTTCAATCAATTCAATATTTACAGATACGCCACGTGAAGAAAGCACAGCAGAATACTGCTGTGCTTTCTCATGAAACTCTTGTTCTGTGTATAAGCGGATTTCGCTTACCATAATTTCCAGCCTGTAAATGCGAACAATAAAATCAATAAACCTGAAACAATTCGATACCATGCAAAAATCATGAAATCACGTTTTGCCACATAAGCAACAAGCGCACGAATCAAAAGTAATGCCGAGACAAACGAAACGATTAAACCAACGGCAATCACAGTCCAATCTTGAGTGCCTTGAAATACATCATAGCTTTGATATAAATCCAGCAAACCTGCACCGACAATAACAGGAATACCCAAAAAGAATGAAAACTCAGTGGCTGCTTTACGAGAAACACCTAAGAACATGGCACCAATAATGGTCGCACCTGAACGTGAAGTCCCTGGAATTAAAGATAAAACTTGAATTAAACCAATCCAAATCGCATCTTTAATGGTTAAATCTTCTACTTCTTTGGCACGCACCTGCGGTGGATTTTTTTCGATCCAAATAATGATCAAACCACCAATAATCAACCCCATAGCAATCGCAATGTTATTGAACAGCAGTTCTTTCACCGTCTGACCAAATGTCAAACCAATCAACACGATTGGAATCGAAGCGAGAATTAAGCCAAAACCTAAACGGCGACCTTTTTCTTCACCCGTCACCATACCGGTTGCTGCGCCCCACAGGCGGCCCCAGTATTCATAAATCACCGCAGCAATCGCACCCATTTGAATTGCGATCACGAAAACATCACTTTTTTCTTTGGTCCAAAAGTTCATTAATTCTGAAGCCAGAATTAAATGCCCTGTACTTGAAATCGGTAAAAATTCGGTAATACCTTCAACAATACCCATGATTGCCGCTTTGAGCAGCAGTAGAAGATCCATATATAACCCTAATTATGGCTTGCCTTGTTCTGAAATTTTCTTCCAGGCGTTATCTCGTAAATATACGGGCAATGCATGTTCAGCACTCACCCATGCTTTTCTTTGCGTCGCTTCGCGGGCAATAGTAGCAATATCTTGTGCTGTTGCACTTAAGTCTTTGTATTGTGTTTGTTCTGATTGAATGAGCTCGCTACCAGAACCCACGACGGTAAATTTGATCTGTGGCGTGGCATCTGCGTAACTTAATAGTTGTTCTTCATCTACAGCTTGCATAATGCCATTGGCATCGAGTTGATAACTGGCGATATACACTTCTTGCATGCGAGCATCAAGGACTGCTGTTACTTCAGTCAAACCATGTAGACGATGCGCCGCTTGAGCCAAAGCTTGCAAAGTCGATACTGGAACAACAGGTACGTCATTGGCCCATGCCAAGGCTTGTGTTACCGCTGCATTAATACGGACACCACTAAATGAGCCAGGCCCACGACTAAAGGCAATCGCAGTTAAATTCGCTAACTCAATAGCAGTTTGATTAAGCCCTTGCTCAATCATTGGGAGAATGGTTTGCGTCTGCGCTTTTGCCCGTAAATCGAGTTGAAAATAAAGCTCTTGAGTTTCATCTACAATCGAGACGGAACACTGCTCATTGGCAGTTTCCAATGCCAGTAATTTCATGCGCAACCTTAATTAATTAAATTTAATCTTAAAAAACGTTGAATATAATACTCCACTCCATCGCAGTTCGCGAGATGTTCCACCACAGACTCAGCGCTTTCTGTCTTTAAGCCATAAAAAAGCCTCGACAAACTTCGAGGCTTTTTTGCTTGCCATGTATAGCGTTCTAAAGTTCAGCGACTTCGAGTTGAGTAAAATGTTTAAAATGAGCGGCATAGTGCATGGCACTCATTTTTAGACGTGCTTCCGCTTGTTCATCTAAAGTCTTAACAACTTTACCCGGTGACCCCATCACAACAGAGTTATCCGGAATCACCTTCCCTTCTGGAATTAAAGCATTTGCACCAATGATGCAATTTTTACCAATCACAGCATGATTTAGAACCACGGCATTGATTCCGATCAGACTATTATCACCTACGGTACATCCGTGTAGCATGGCTTGATGCCCAATCGTGACATAATCACCAATGATCATTTCAATGCCCGCATCGGTATGCAGCACCGCATTTTCTTGTACATTGGTAAAATCACCCAGTTTGATACGACTATTATCCCCTCGGATGACGGCTCCGAACCAGACACTCACTTCTCGGCCTAATTCAACTTGGCCAATGACCGTTGCATTTTCTGCAACCCAACCATCCCAAGGTTGATGCGTGGCTTTCGGGCTATATCCTTGAAATTTGTACAACATGATCAAACATCCTATTTTGACTTTCTAAATAAAGGTTTATGGCTCACGGCCCAAATGAAATGAAGGAGAATTTAATAAAAAAGGCCATTCTTTTTGATAATTCAGACCATATTGAAATAAGGAAATCAGCATCCGTGCAGTCAAGCCCCATACGATTTCGTTTTCGATTCTTAAACTGGGAAAATAAAGCGATTGCTGGGCAAAACGAACTTCATACGGCGTTGGTGGCGTTTCTAAAAGCTGTCTTAATGATGCAAAAAAAATACGGTCAATTTCAGTGGGTTGAGGTATCAAATTTACGTCAGGCGGGATCAACCCCACGATCGGTTTAACCAACATCCCATTCCGTGCTTTTTGCATCGGTAAATCACCCAAAAGCTGCACATCAAATGGATTTAGAGCGGTTTCTTCTTGGGCTTCTCTTAACGCCACCACGATATTACTGGTGTCTTGGGCATCACGTTTGCCACCGGGAAAGGACACTTCACCGGCATGATTATTCATATAGAGTGAGCGGCGGGTCAATAAAATACGTGGATTATCTTCTTGGGTAATCGCAATCAATACAGCAGCATGCGCAGGTTGAATACGCTTAGAAAAACGTAAACTTTGCTGCAATCGCTGAGTCAATAAACCCTCATCCATCCACATTACATCCTTATAATTATCTTGTTTTCATCATAGCTGAATTTCGGCCAAGCTGGTTAGAAATGATGCCAAAGTTTTATTTTTAAGTTATTCTGACGGTTCACACAATCCATGACGATGAATATGAACTTTTGCTCAAACTGCGGACAAAAAACAAAAGAAGCGATCCCGCTTGGAGATCATCAGATACGCCGTATTTGTACCGCATGTGGGTTTATTCATTATGTGAATCCTAAAGTCATTTGTGGTGCTTTAGCCGTTTGGGACAATCAAGTTTTACTTTGCCGTCGTGCGATTGAGCCACGTTATGGGCTATGGACATTACCTGCTGGCTATATGGAACTCTATGAGACGATGGAGCAAGGTGCAGCGCGTGAGACTCGCGAAGAAGCTGAAGCAGAAGTCAATATTGAGCAACTGTATTGCATGTATAACATTCCCCGTATTGGGCAAATTTATGCCTTGTTCAAATCTGAACTAATCAATGGTGAGTTTGGTGCGGGTGATGAAACCATTGAATCTCGATTGTTTAGTGAAGAAGAAATTCCTTGGGATGATTTAGCCTTTCCAAGTGTGGAAAGAACGCTGCGGCATTATTTTGCTGACCGCAAAACAGGTCAATTTGAAATGCATCTCGAAACCCTTGGTACGCGACTCGATCACACAGGTTAATTTGCTGGTCTCTTGATTAAAAAACCCATCATAAGATGGGTTTTTATTTTACTCATATTTAACGATTATTTTGCCTTGATGGTGTAACAAGGGGCTAAATCTAAGGAAATATCACCGCCACTTAACTTCGCCGTTTGAGCAGCTGCAGTATCATTTGGATTTTTTAAGCTATAAATATAACTAAAGCTGGCCAAACTATTCCCCCATTTCACCACTTTATTATCCGAATCTGTCAAAGCAACGCCAGAGGGACGTGTGCCTGCATTGGCATTGATCATATTGTGTAACTGCACTAAAGCACCGCCCACAACCATTGAGGTGTCCGCTGAAGTTTTCACACTTGAGTTCATTCCAATTAACGCGCCATCAAGGGTATGGAAATATGGGTCAGCTAAAATCATACGAATCGAAATGGTATTTGGATTGATATTTCCTTCAGGCGTAAAGGTACGGGTTGTCGTTCCGATACGATATTGCTGTACACCTTTATCATCTTTCATTAACAGTGGATCGAGCACATCTTTTCCGCTACAGCCTTCCGTCGCGTGTGTAGACAAATCGACAATTTGACTATCTTGACGAGTAAATACATCATCTGGCACGCCAGATTTTATATTTGTGCGAATATCACCATTACGGTCAATCACCACACCCAATTTCACTGTTTTAATCGAAGTATCGGTAAATTTAAAGGTTAAATCTGCATACAAGGGGAAGATATAATTTTGTCCAGTAGCAACATTTTCAACAGACTTAAAGACTTTTTTGTCTAAATACGATAACGGATAAAGCTTGTATAAATCCATCGTGCCTTTAAATTGCACTTGGTTAATGTTTTGCTCCCAAAGACCTAATTTTTTCTTATCATCGGCCGTCAGAACGTAATCATCTTTTTTAGCCATTAACGTTTTATATAAACTTCCACCTGTACCGACCACCATTTTGTCGGCAAGTAGCGTCCCTTGTTTAATAATCAGAGGGCCAGAGTTTGCTTCTTCTGCATCAAAACGGAAACCCAGTATGCCAGGTTTATCAATTTGCTTGGTAAGCGGATCGATCCAATTGTCCTGTGGCGTTGCTGTTAAACGTGTTGGTCGAACCTGCGTCAAGAGCAAGACATTCACACCACCAATGGTACTCAACTGTTGATCAACTTTGCCCTTCCACTGTAAACCACTACCAAAGGTCATACCTTGGCGGTCCGTCATTAACATGAAATGACCAAATAAATTGACTTTTGAACTATCGGTCGGCAAACATTCATTTTTGTCACAGCCGACCAGTCCATTTGAACCACTGGCATTGGTAATCACGCCATCAGTTGAAAATAACGCAAACTCAGGCTGATATACCGCAGCCGTTGAGATATTCATGAGTTTTGAAACTAAGGTAAATGCATTTTCATTGCTGACTTCGGACAGGTCTAGCCAAGGTATAAACAGGTCATTAAATTCCGTATCTGAACTGATACTGAAATCTGCTGTCGCGACATTCCGCGTGATTTGATCAATCAAAACTTTATCTGCATTGTTGATATAAACCGCTTGGATGTCTGTAGCTGTAACTGCACTATTATTTTTCAATGCCAAGGCTTGAATGATTTTGGCTAAACGCATGGCCACTTTAACCGTTGCGTCGCTATTTGAAATCGTTGCAGCAGGTTTACCCGCGATGCCGGCAGCCAAATCCAATAAGGTCAAACGTGGGGGTGTCGTGCCACTGGCTACATTTGAAATTTGCTTCAAATCCACTTTACCCAAATCAATTCGACGTGATTTTTCACCTTGGACAAAGAAAGTTACCGTATCGCCAATCTTACAAGCACCTGTCGAAACACCCTCTTTTAGATCAAACAAGGTAATATAGGTATTTTTAACGTCGCTCGAACAATTAAAGTTCAGACCTTCAATTGGATAATCTAAAACAAACTCGACACAGCCTTCGGTATTACTTTTACAAGTACCATTAGTCGTACTGGTATCATAAATTTCAGGATTCACATTTGCACTTTCACCGCCACAGCCACTGAGCGCTGCAACCAATGCCGTTAAAGCAAACGGTAATAAAATTTTATTTTTCATCCTAATTCTCTTTCTTATGTCCTTAACGGATTGCTGTTAATTTAAGTTGGCCTTGATTGGTTAATACGCGGCCATCGACGTCTATTGCTGTTGCTAAAGGCGTTAAGAATAAATACTGGCTACCTTTAGGCACTTGAATCACGCCTTCTATTTTTTCATGATAAAGATGATCCGCTTCACCTTGGTTATTTTTAAATCCACCTGCGCCTTCCATGACACAGCCATTTCTGTCTAAAAATACCGCAAATGGCCAATAAAATGTAGGACTTTGTACTTTGGATGCAAATGAATGTATACGAATATTTTGTAATGGTGATTTTAGTTTTACGACTTCATAGTCAAATTCGTCCGACAACGGTGCTCGAGGCCATAAATTAATATCTTGAGCTAAGTCGAGCTCTTTGGCTTTCTTCATTTTTTTATTCGAAAAACATTGCTGACCTAAACCTTGAATGGTGTCAGCTTGTGAGACCCGATAATACGATGTGGCTAAAGTGATTGGGCCTGTATCTTCGGGTTGATTGCGTTTAAATAAATTATCAATGACGGAGCGACTGACACCTTTTTCACGTTCAATGGTTTGCATCCGCGTTTGCCCCATCTTGCTGTCAATAACGCCTTCGGGCATGGTGTAAAAGCGCTTTTTGCCTTCTAAGTTAAACTCTTTATCTTCAAGATATTCATTATTGACATACTTTTCACCAGCCATGGTCGAAAAGCCTTGCTCTTGTTTTGCCTTAGCCGATTGTTTTGAAGGATGATTTTCTAAGTTTTCACCTGAAGATTGTACGGATTGATCAGTGCTGACTACTTTCTCAGCAAGGATCTTTTTCTCGACGACAGGTTTATCTTTTTCAGCTAGAACTTTGGACTGATACGCTTCACGAGGTTGGGTTAGCTCTGATTGCTGTAACTTCTCTGTCCATGTTGTTGAAGGTAAGACTTTTGCTGAAGTATCTGACGCTTGTACTGACTTTTCAGATTTGGGAACTTTATCACCTGAGACGTTTTTAATTTTATCTACTGTGACAGCTTTAATTTCATCCCGTTTTTCCGGCTCACGTACACTTAAACGTTGAGACTTCAGTGATTCAACAGTCTGTGCTGTTGGACTCGTTTGACGTGTTATCGGTGTCTTGGTTTGAGACGGACTAATGCTTACAGATGGTTGAGTAATTTGTTGTATAGGTTGAGAATCAATCGTTTTTGCAGTTGGACTTTCTTTAGATTTCTTTGCCGGTTTTTCTTGCACTTGTACCACCATTGGGCGCCCATCTGGCCCAATAATGGTATGAAACGCCCCAGCGTTGGTATACGACACTTGCACCACAGACAGTGCAAGTAACGTTTTTATGAATAAAATCCTTTTCATTCTGTCTGCTTATCCTACCAACGAGTTCTGTAATTTAATCCTAGGATGGTGATTTTCGTATCGGTTTTTACATTCAGTCCAGCATATGGGTTTAAAAGTAAGTTATTCACACCGGTTAAGTTTGCAAGACTACTAGTATTCGCTGGAATGTTATCTTTACTGCGTAAAAAGCCGATTGATAAATCTAAATCCGTATCTGCATCAAAACGATATCCAATCCCCATACCAAAGAGCTGCGCACCATTAATTGGGACCATGGTATTTCGCTTACCATCAGGAATAGACGTACTCCGTGGTTCATAGCCTGCACGTAGTTTCAAACGATCTGTTGCAGAATATTCAATACCAATACCCCAGTTCCAAGGCGATGTAAATTTCAAAGGTAAGGCCAAAGAATTATCGGTCACATTTTCAGATAATAATTTTGCAATTTTCAGCGCTGAAATTTGACGGTCGAATTCAAAACGGAATTTGTCCCAAGCACGATAATCGGTCCAGCCCACATCAAAATTGATTTGTAAATCAGGCATGACCTTATATTTGATCCCGGCCTGTACATGCTGTGGATATTCAAAATCCATCGAAACTAAACCCGACTCCGAGTTTGGCACGGCATTTGGGAAACCTAAAATTGCAGCTAAAATTTGACCTGTTGGTGATGACATTAATCCCTTAATCATCTCCTGAGGCGCTTTTGCATTATGAATGCGATAACGGCCTTTCATGCGCATTTTCGCAGCGCTTTGGTACACCATACCAAAACTAAAATCTTCGCGTGGCTCCCACAAAACCCCTAAGTTATAACTTGGGCTCAGCGACTGCTCTAAAGCCAATTCCATCTGACCAAATTTACCAAATGGGTTCATCCCTTCTTCGGTATTACACATCCCCAATAGCAAGATGTCGGTAATAATGTCCGAATTTTCCTTGAATGGCGTACAGACGACCTCATCAATCATCCTTAACATGCCGATCAACTCATTAGGAAATCGTAGATCAGATTTCAATCCAATGGCTTGATAGGACATCCCGACACCACCACCAATCGATAGCTCATCACTGACTTGATAACCTACAGTTGGCGATAGATAAGTAATACGCTCTAGAGCAACTTGTTGCCCCATGAAATTACCCGGGTTACCATTTTCAGCACCAAAACCCGCAATCAAAGGTGCATAAACGGCTGATGCAAATGTTGCTTTTGAACCCGGTGGATTGTAGGCAATCCCCATCGTTGGCGCGGCAATGGGTTGTCCAGCACCAAAATCCACCATCTTTTTTAAGACAGGTACATATAGGGATGCATATTCAACATCACCAGAAACCTTATCTTTAAAGTCCGTACAAATATCTGCCGTTACTTCAGGGCCATCATTACAGACCATTGGATCATCAGAATAGCCAAAGACGTTATAACCCGCAGGAACGGTAAATTCACGTTGAATATCAAAGTTTGCAATGATCCCCTGCATATCGGTTTGCAAACCTTCAATTTTGGTTAATGCTGCAGGGTTAAAATGCACGGCACTAATCCCCGGAGGATCAGCAGTCACAGCATTACCTAATGCAAGTGACCTTACATCAACTGAAAGGTTGGTACCCAATTGTGCAAAAGCAGCACTAGAACAGCCCGTTAAAACGATCGCACTAACAAGTGGGCTGAGTCGAATTTTACGCATACGACAGCCCTCTTAACGAAGTTTTTTTCCAAAACCTAGAATATCCAACGGGAAAGACAACCCTAATGACACATCTGGTGCATCTTCAGTTAAACCTAACCCCACCGTACCATTCACAATGGTCTCTGGAGATACACGTACACCTAAAGAAATCGCTAGAGTTGAACTGGTTTGGTCTGCAGGTGAATAGGATTCGCCACTGCTATACGTAAATTCTGCGCCGGTATTGAAACTTTGTTGATATGACATGGTAAGGGAAACATCGTAGTTAAACGAGTATGCAAAACCGAATGCAAAACCGCCACTAATCCCCGGTTCAAACTCTTCAATGACTCGCGAACCACGACGTTGGTTTAAGTCAGTTTCTTTGAAACCATAGTTTGCCGAGACGGATGCAAACAACACAACGGGATCAATATATTTACGTGTGCTGGCACCGATACCTGCAGAATAGTAACCTTTACCTGTTGCTAGATCATTTACAGCATTAATTTCGTATGGACTATCACCAGTTTTCGTGGACAAATTACCAAATAAAATAAGAGGCAAACGACCTTGCTTCAGTGGGAATGGTTCCCAGCGTGCGCCTAAAGAAATATCCCCTAAACCAGCAGTTGAAGTATCTTTTAATAAATCAGTTTTTGCTACTAAAGGCACAGATGCAGAGAATGTCAAATTGTCCATTACACCGTATTGCACGGTAAATGTATTGGTCATTGAGTGTGTGGCATTCTCTTGTACACGGAGTTGATAAAGTTGGCCTTGTGCCATTTCCATATCAAGTTGAGTATCACGGTAATAGGTATAATCGATATCGTAAAAAGATGATATTTCACCTTTTTTAATCAATGAATACTGACGTTCATTCGAGCTAAATACTTCCTGTAAGTTAGCTTCTTGACTCGCATCACCCTCTTGCTGTTGAAGTGCTGTCGATGCCTTTTCAGTGGCAGTCGCACTTTCTACTGGTGGTACCTCAGCTTGTACTGGCTCTTCAACAGATTCATACTGTCCAATTTCTGGCTCGGCAGCAGCTTCTTGTACAGTATCAGCCTGGGTTACAGCAGTAGGAGATACAGACTCTTCTACTGCTGTCTCTTGTTCAACCGGATCATATTCTCCAAGGCTTGGCTCTTCAGCTGCATAGGCAACCCCCATCACCACCTGAATACTCATGGCTAGTAGTGTTTTGTTCATCCATTTACGATTCATGTTCCTTCCCACCGTTTTTATTTTTTTAATCCTGACGCTTTGTTATACGCATTCATCTAATTATTTACTCTTATAGTAAAGCCTTAGAAAGTTGTAATTCGATTTACCATATGATTCCGACTCTTCATTCATATTTTTATCAAGTCGTATCGTAGATGCCTTGTCTGCAATTTTTTCCATGTAAAACTGCGGATATTGAATATCAACCAATGCATAACGGTTCACGGTTGCATCTTCAACATGTCGCAAGTCTGAATCTTGCAAAGCCAATAAATTTTTACGTTGCTCAGGCGCAACATTGATTAAAAATAATGTGTTGTTTTCCCATATTTCTTGGAATCGAACTTCATCGAAACTGATATTGCCCAGTGCTGGATCTGCAACATAAACACGCCCATCTTTATAGGCTTTAAACACCACAAAATGTTTAAAACCAGCATATGAAATGGGAACAATCGCAGGTTGGCCTTGCTTAACTAGATCTGAAAACTCCCCTTTGTAGCCCCCACTTTCTAGCCCGACAGCAGCGACAAAACGTTTCATGTCTAATAAGGAGAAACTTCGACGTTCGATAATTTTTTCAGTTTCACCAAATTTCAGCAAACCATTCATGGTCTGTTGCTCAGTCAGCTGTGTACCTACATAACCATTTAATAAAGTAGTTAAGGCCGCCGAACCACAACTGTAGTCGTAGGCTTGCCGAACGATGCCTCGAAATTGATCTTCTATGGCAGGTTTAATTTTTACAGTTTCACGGTGCATCCGAGTAAAGGAATCATTTCGTGAATCCAATGTTTCGGTATAGTGAACTGTTCCCACTGGCTTTTCTTTTAAATCAAAGGACTCTTTGGCAAAGTAATACATCAATGCCGAGCCTACAGCTATCTCTAACATATCTTCTAACTTTTAGTTATCGGCAATGATGTGCCTTTTTTCATTATTTTTTAGAGCTAAAGCTCTACATCCATGTATTATGCAAGATACCTTTTTTTTTATAAAAAAACAGCATTTTTTTATGCTTTATTGGGTCATTCCGCACATTTTTGTAAAAAAAAGCGCGTGATCAACACGCGCCTTATTTTTGCTCTAAATTACTTACTAGAAATTGTAATTACAGAACCTCGAGTATAAGCACCTAAAGAAGGGCTATAATATGTCTGCAAACCTTGAACCTCGATATCACCAATTGAACCAGCATCACGGCTACCTAAATGAACACCTCTCACATAGTTATCAATTGGTCCAGAGTTGCTTACCATTTGAATATAACCATTGTTTGTGCCATCTTTACCATAAACACGGACATCTTGGTTAATGGTTAAATCAGATTTACCCGCATCAGCAACTTTGATGCTTTCGATAAAGATTTCACCCGCTGCACGGTTAGCCACACTTGTGCCATCGCCCAAACCTTTTTTAGTTGATGCATCAAGGATACCTAGATTTTTAATTTCTAAACCACCAACCATTGTCGTACTTAGTTTAATCATTGCACCTTGTGGAGCAGCACCTAACTGAATATTCGCTGTCATCTTACCTGTTTTCAAAGAAAGACCAGATAAAATTGCGTTGTAGTTTTTATCATCACCACCGCGGCGAATACTCGTCGTACTCGCAGTTCCTGATGCAGTTACACCAATTTCACCGATATTAATATCTAAACCAGACACATCTGCTGCAATATTAATGAATGCACCATTTGTACCAGTACCTGCATCAGTGTCGATACGTAAATCAGCTAAATTACCTGTAGTTAAAAGGTAAGCACCACCGTTATCATAGTTTGCACCAATGACTAAACCTTTATCTTTAACAACATTAGTTTCTTTACCACCTACCAATACTGATTGACCATTTCCCTTAATAACAATCGCTCCTGCATTTGGAGCAATTCCTGTAGTTGCATCTTTAGTCCCATTTAAACCGTCATTATCGTGAATAAAAAGTTTATCGATTTCAATTTTTGAAATACCAATCCCGATGTTAATACCATCTTGACCAGTGGTAGAACTAAGTGCAGCATCGTCCATTGCTTGCATAGCCATAGCATTCGCACTAAATGCGATTGAAGAAACTAGAGCTAATTTAGTGAAATTTTTCATACGGTACTCTCCCAAGAGTATTTATTTTTTTTTGATTTTCAATCACTCGATTTATTCAGCTGTAATATTATTTTGTGACAACTGTTAAATCTTTCCTTGAGTTGTTTGCTCGCTCGATTAAATTATATCCAAGCTGAAATTTGTTCAACTGTCGTTGGTCGCAATCTAATTCTTACCGATAAACGGTATTTGCAAACCAAATGAATTAGGAATGGTATAAAATCCATTTTAGTCTTTAAATTTAATTTCTCTGTTGATGCAAAAACCGATTTCTTTTAAAAAAATTATTCTCAAACAAACTGTTAGTGCTCAAATTATTTTGCAAGCGCTTGCACCCTTGTCACATGTGATTTTTTTAGAAGATCAAAAACAACCTGTTATTTGCTTTTTGGCAAATCAATATCAACAATTTAAAAATGATGAACTTAAAACTTATGTCCGTACTAATTTAGATCAATATGAGGAATGTGATACTCAGCCCTTGCAAGATATCGCCTTCCAAGATTTATGTTCAAAATTAGGCAGCGGGTTTTCTGGGGGCTGGGCTGGTTTTATTAGCTATGATTATGCAGCGCAACAACAGATTTCCCTGCATGCCAAAGCGCAACCTCGCTTGTTTTTAGGACAATTTTCCAGTTTTTTAAAATTAGAAGATGATGGTTGGTATTTTTATAGTTCTGATCATTCTGCAGCTAAGATTTACGACTACATTGTTCAGTTCATTCAAACCGAGATCACTCAGAATCAATTTAAATTAACGCAAAAATGTACTGCAAGATGGTCCAAGTCAGACTACACAAAAGCCTTTGATCAAGTGCAGGAATATATTAAAGCGGGCGATTGCTATCAAATTAATTTAACACAAGAGTTCACAGCTCAAGCAAACGGTTCACTCTTAGATACTGCTCAAGAATTTTGGTCACTGACTGATGCACCATATTCAGGCTACTTACGTATTGATGATTTTGAAATTTTAAGTTGTTCGCCTGAGCTTTTTATAGATTTTAAGCCTGAACGCAAGATTATTACTAAGCCAATCAAAGGCACGATGCCTCGCTATGAAGATTCAGTGTTAGATGCGCAGTCAAAACAACGGTTAAAATCATCTGAAAAAGACATGGCTGAGAATGTCATGATTGTCGACTTACTGCGTAATGATTTGAGTGTTTATGCAGAAATAGGTTCTGTAAAAACACCTAAACTTTTTGATATTGAAAGTTTTAATCAAGTGCATCACATGGTCAGTGAAGTTGAGGCCGTGCTGAAAACAGATGTACACCCTTTTGAGGTTCTGATGTCTGCCCTGCCAGGCGGTTCGATTACCGGCGCGCCTAAAATTCGCGCGATGCAAATTATTGATGAACTTGAAGGCGCCCCGCGCGGCGCCTATTGCGGCTCGATGGGTTATTTTAATCACGATGGCACGGGCACTTGGAATATTTTGATCCGCTCTATTCAAAAATACCAAGATCAGGTTTCGCTGTGGGCGGGCGGTGGAATCACCATCACGTCAGATTGCGATGCTGAATATCAAGAATGCTTTGATAAAGTCGAAGCCATGCTGGATTTGTTAAATACGTGGTATACGCCAGATTAAACAAAAAAGCGATTCAATTGAATCGCTTTTTTATAACCCTCCCCTTGCGAAGCAGTGCTTCTCACCTTTTCGAAAGGAAGATTAGGGTAGATTTAAATTTATAGTAGCTTGCAGCAATCAAACCAAAATATCGTTTTTAAGCGTATCCACAAGGCGCTGATTTTGTTCATCTGTACCAATGGTGATACGTAGGAATTGATTAATCCGCGGCTTATTGAAGTAACGCACAATAATCCCGCGTTCGCGTAATTCAGCAGCCAACTCACCTGCATCTTTATTTGGCAATGAGGCAAAAATAAAGTTTGCCGCAGACGGCAATACCTTAAAGCCCAGCTCAGACAGCTGCTCTACTAGTTTTTCACGGCTCGCAATCACTTTGGCATTTTGCGCTTCAAAATACGCTTGATCCTCAAATGACGCCACGGCTGCTGCAATCGCAAAACGGTCCATCGGATAGGAGTTAAAGCTGTTTTTTACCGCTTCAAGCGCTGCGATTAAATGCGGCTGCGCAATCGCGAAACCAACGCGCAAACCGGCAAGTGAACGCGACTTAGACGTCGTTTGACAAACCACAAGGTTTTCATATTTCGCAACCAAAGCCACAGTAGATTCCGCACCGAAATCGACATACGCTTCATCAATCACAACCACTGAATTTGGATTGGCTTGCAGGACTTCCTCAATTGCAGACAAACCTAAAGCAATGCTGGTTGGTGCATTCGGATTGGTAATGATGATGCCGCCATTCGGCTGTTTATAGTCATCAATAACAATTTCAAAATCATCGTTCAGCGGCAAAATTTTAGTATTGGCAGCTATACCAAAAAATTGGCTATATACCGGATAAAAACTGTAGGTAATATCTGGATACAGAACCGGCAGTTCTTGCACAAAAAAGGCTTTAAAAATATGCGCCAGCACCTCATCCGAACCATTACCAACAAAGACCTGTTCAACAGGCACATGCTGCTGTTTTGCAATCGCTTGCTTTAACTCAGACGCATCTGGATCTGGATATAAACGTAAAACATCAGCAGAATTTGCCAACACTTTTTGAACTGCTTCCACCACTTTTGGCGATGGCGGATACGGGTTTTCATTGGTATTGAGTTTTAAAATATTTTGGATTTTAGGCTGTTCACCCGGTGTGTACGGCTCTAATTCACGTACATCAGGACTCCAAAAACGCATTTGTTCAGCGGTAATATTTGGCATTTTATTTTGCTCTTTCTCACCCTCTCCTAACCTCTCTTGCACTTCGCTTTAAAGGAATCCTTAAAGCTCGTTCAGGGAGAGGAATATTCATTTTATGAGATTTCCCCTCTCCTTTCAGGAGAGGGTTAGGGAGAGGTTTATAGTTTTGGAAAACTAAGTTTTTCACCTAGTCTATATTTTCTTACTGATAACGATAGCGTGCTGAACGCGCATGCGCATCTAAGTTTTCCTGCTCCGCTAATGTATCAGCCGTTTTCGCTAAACTTTTCACACCATCTTCAGAGCACATAATTAAACTTGAGCGCTTTTGGAAATCATAAACACCGAGCGGTGATGAAAAACGCGCTGTGCCCGAAGTAGGCAACACGTGGTTTGGACCTGCACAGTAATCACCAATCGCTTCAGGCGTATATCGACCCATAAAAATTGCACCGGCATGGCGGATATCTTCAGCCATTTCCTGCGCTTGATCTAAGCACAGCATCAAATGTTCAGGCGCAACCTGGTTAATCAATTCAGCGCCTTCAGCACGGTCTTTGACTAAAACTAATGCACCACGGTTTTCAATTGAAGTGCGCGCGATATCTGCTTTAGGCAAAGCTTCTAAATGCTTTTCAATCCATTGCTCTACTTGATCTAAAAGATCCGCATCTGGCGTAATGAACACCGCTTGAGCCACAGTGTCATGTTCCGCTTGAGACAACAAATCCATCGCCAGCCATTCAGCGTTATTTTGACCTTCTGCATAGACCAAAATTTCGGATGGCCCTGCAATCATATCAATGCCAACTTGACCAAATACTGCACGTTTTGCTGCCGCAACAAAACGGTTGCCCGGGCCAGTGATTTTATCCACAGATGGGATGGTTTCTGTGCCGTAAGCCAATGCTGCAACCGCTTGCGCGCCGCCAATGGTAAATACACGGTGTACGCCGGCTAAATAAGCTGCCGCCAAAACCAATGGATTCAAATCACCGTTCGGCGCAGGCACCACCATAATAATTTCAGGCACGCCAGCAACATGCGCAGGCACAGCATTCATCAATACAGATGACGGATAAGAAGCTAAACCGCCCGGCACATAGATACCCACACGGTCCAGTGGTGTGACTTTTTGACCAAGCGTATTTCCTAAAGCATCGACATAGGTCCAGCCGTCTTGCTTTTGCGCTTGGTGAAATTCACGAACACGGTTCGCAGCAAGTTCTAAGGCCTCACGCACTTCTGAACTTAACCCCTCAAATGCTGCTTTCAACTGTTCTTGTGTCAGCTCTAATTCTGAGAATTGATGCGCTGGATGTCGATCGAACTGCTGTGTCAATTTAAGAACATGAGCATCACCATGCTGACGAACATCAGCAATGATTTGGTCAACGGTTTTTAAAAGTTCTGGATCATTCACAGTTTCAAAAGCCAACAAGTCAGCAAAAGCTTGCTTGAAGTTTTGATCTTGAGTCGATAAACGTCGCATCAATTTACCCACAAGGTAATCTATTGGAAAAGATTAGTTTACCTGTTTTACAGCAGCTTGTGGACATCTATCGCATGTGTTCATGTGGAGTTTTATTGAAAATAACTTTCGTTAAAATTGATGAAAATACAGTTTTAACATTATTTTTCAGTTTTCATAAAAAAACCGCCCAAATTTGAGCGGTTTGATCAGCATAGCTAGAAACTTAACAACTTATGCTTTTTTTGCTTGCTCGCGTTCTTCCACGGCTTTTTCTAGCTGTGCAAGAATTGGATTCAACAAAGTTTGTTTACGTTTAAAGCTTGCTTTGTTCACGATTAAACGTGAAGACACTTTACAGATTTCTTCCAAAGGCTCTAAACCATTGGCACGTAAAGTATTCCCGGTATCCACAACATCGACAATGTAATCGCCTAAACCAACCAATGGTGCAAGTTCCATAGAACCATAAAGTTTGATCACATCAACTTGCTCGCCTAAGCTTGCATAATATTGACGGGTCAAATTGACGTACTTGGTTGCAATCTTTAAACGACCTTTCGGACGAACCATGCCGACTTTACCTGCGGTCATTAACTTACAGTTGGCAATTTTTAAGTCCAATGGTTCATACACATTTTGTGCACCATGTTCCATCAGCACATCTTTACCTGCCACCCCAATATCTGCAGCACCATTTTCAACATAAGTTGGTACATCAGAAGCACGTAAAATTAAAATACGTACGTGCTTATGGGTCGTTGGAAAAATTAACTTACGAGATTTATCCGGATCTTCCAATAAGTTAATGCCAGCTGTTTCCAACAATGGCAAAGTTTCTTTTAAGATACGTCCCTTACTTAATGCTAAAGTTAAACCATGATCAAAATTGCCCATTACGTCAAAATTGGGATCATCGTTTCTCATATCGCTCATTAACTTACTCGCTTAATTTGGGCACCTAAACCTTGTAACTTCGCTTCAACATCTTCATAACCACGGTCAATATGATAGATACGGTCAATCAACGTTTCCCCATCAGCGGCAAGTGCTGCTAAAACCAATGAGAAAGAAGCTCGTAAATCAGTTGCCATCACGGGTGCAGCAGATAATTTCTCTACACCTGTAACAACAGCATCATTACCTTCAACCTGAATATTAGCACCCATACGTGCTAATTCAGGTACATGCATGAAACGGTTTTCGAAAATCGTTTCAGAAATTGTGGCAAAACCACGACCAATTGCATTCACAGCCATCAGCTGTGCTTGCATATCGGTTGGAAATTCTGGATGTGGTAAAGTCTGGAAACTAACTGCTTTCGGGCGTTTACCCATCATATCCAGTTCAATCCAATCTTCACCGCGCGTAACTTCCGCGCCCATTTCTTCAAATTTATCTAGCACAGACTCCAACAAGTTTGGATCAGTATGTGTGGTTTTGATTTTACCGCCAGTGATCGCTGCTGCAGCGAGATAAGAACCTGTCTCAATACGATCAGCAACAACGGCATATTCACAGCCATGTAGGCTTTCAACACCTGTAACAACCAAAGTATCTGTGTCCAAACCTTCGATTTTTGCACCCATCTTGATCAACATATTAGCAAGATCGGTAATTTCAGGTTCACGAGCCGCGTTACGAATGGTCGTTACACCGTCTGCAAGAACCGCAGCAGTTAGAATATTTTCAGTACCACCAACTGTGACCATATCAAAGACAACTTCGCCACCTTTTAGACGACCATCCACTTTGGCATGCACATAACCTGCTTCAACTTCGATCTCAGCACCAAGTGCTTCTAAAGCTTTTAAATGTTGATCTACAGGGCGTGAACCAATTGCACATCCACCCGGCAAAGACACTTTTGCACTACCATAGCGTGCCAATAACGGGCCAAGCACCAAAATAGATGCACGCATGGTTTTCACGAGTTCATATGGTGCAAATTGATTATCTAAGCTAGAAGTATCAGCCTTAACCGTATCACCTTCATAACTGATTTGAACACCTAAACCTGCGATCAATTTCACTAAGGTGTTCACATCTTTTAGATTTGGCACATTAGTTAATGTAATAGGTGTATCCGCAAGGATAGTTGCAGCGAGTAATGGCAATGCAGCATTTTTCGCACCAGAAATACGAACTTCACCTTCGAGCTTAGTACCGCCCTGAATCAGAAATTTATCCATTAATTATTAAGCTCCGAATAAGCTTGCTTTGCGCCATTCTTCTTTGGTCATTGCACGAATTGTTACTGCATGTACTTCACCGCTGGCAATGTAGGAGTTCAAAGGTGCATAAACAGATTGTTGACGAGCAACAGGACGTTTGCCTTCAAATTGATCATCGACAATGCGTAGATCAAATTTGCCGCCTTGCCCACTAACTGCAACCTCAGCTTCTGGAAAAGCAGCTTTTAAAATTTCAGTGAGCTGTTCACTATTCATCACAAGACCCCATATAGGACTAACGGTGTAAAACCCGTCATTTTACTATAAATCTAAAAAATAATTCATTAGTCACATACATTATATATATAAAAAAAGAGGTTATAAAAAACCTCTTTTTGTACAATTTACAATCTAAACCGTTAAAGGCATATAAATGAGCTGCATTTTTCGATGTTTATGTAATTGTTTTTTTAATTTTTCAGACAATTTTTTGATCGAGGTATACATATCATCAGCGCACGCTTGTGCAAAAAGTTCTGTCCCAGGTAATCGTATAATCGCTTCCGCAATATGATTATCACTACCTTTTTTTGAACGTTTATCAACCTGATGATCTTTAGTCAGTTTGACTTGCATACTATTGACCTGATCTAAATGTTTGGTCATTTCCGCAAATTTAAGACGAATATTTTCTTCTATTGCTGGCGTAATTGTTAAATGATGGCCACGAATTGTAATCTGCATAATTCTATCCCTCACCTTCTTTCAGGACTGGAAAAGTTCAAGCCGAATCATCCAACTCAATATGCGAAGCATACATTTACACAATCAGATCATTTCGGCCATTCCTTATAAAAAAAGAGATTCATTATTTCGTCATAATGAACCTCTAGAATAGTCAGATTTTCAAATTTAGATCAACACTTTTCGCTCTGAAGATGATGGAATATGTAACGATTCACGATACTTCGCAACTGTACGACGAGCAACATCAATACCTTCTGCATTAAGCAAAACTGCAATTGCATTATCAGACAAAGGCTTACGTGTATTTTCTTCTGCAATCAACTTTTTAATTTTTGCACGAATTGCCGTCGAAGACGCTTCCCCACCAGACGATGTTCCAACATGACTTGAGAAGAAATATTTCAACTCAAATAATCCACGTGGTGTGAGCATATATTTATTTGTGGTTACACGGGAAACTGTGGATTCATGGAGTTCAACTTCTTCCGCAATATCTCGCAGGACCAAAGGCTTCATTGCCTCAGGCCCTTGTTCAAAGAACGCTCGTTGATGCTCCACAATACAGGTTGCCACTTTTAATAAAGTTTTATGTCGTTCATCAATACTTTTAATGAAATTCTTAGCTTCAAGCATTTGATTACGTAAATATTGATTGTCATCGCTTTGATCAGCACGCTTGATCATATTGGCATAGAAAGAATTCACCCGTAGTTTTGGCATTACATCAGGATTTAACTGTACCAACCAATGTTCATTCTTTTTTAGTACCACAACATCTGGAATTTGATAGTCTGAATCTTTATCTTCAAACTCTTGCCCTGGATGTGCTTTTAAGGTTTTTAACAAAGAAATGGCAAGTTTAAGTTGTTCCGTATTTAAACCGGTTTGCTTAATCAACTTGGGTAATTCATTGGTAATCAGCAACTCATAATTTTTTAATAATAAAATAGCTTCATATCGATATTCGATATGTTCAGGAAGATTTTCAACTTGTACCAATAAACATTCAGCAAGATTGCGTGAGCCTACACCCACAGGATCTAGACGCTGAATATGCTTTAGTACCACCAAAACTTCTTCATCTTCGACTTCTTCTTCATAATCCATAGAGTCTAAAAGATGCTGAACAGATTGGGTAATTTCATTTAAGTCACAATCTAAAAAACCTTTGTTATCTAAAGCATCGATAATACAGTGTGCAATTAGTTTATCGATCATAGAAAAGTGTAAAAGATTAACTTGCTCAAGCATATGCGCTTGTAAACTTTGATGACCCTGCCGATTATCTTCGCGCTCTTCAAACTCAGCAGCACCTAAACTTGTGGGTTGATGCGTATAAACATCATCCCACTCTGTATCCACTGGTAATTCATCAGGCAAATGATCGGCATTTAATTCATTGGTTAAGTCTTTATTTTCCCTTTCTTGTTCTTGTAAGCTATTTAAACTTTCAACGGTATTTTGTTCTTCAACTTTCTCTAATAGAGGATTACTGTCGAGTTGGATTTGAATTTCTTGTTCCAATTCCAAACTTGAAAGCTGTAATAAACGAATGGCTTGTTGTAATTGAGGTGTTAATGATAAGGAATTGGCAACCTTTAACCCCATCGCTAATTTCATTAATAACTCCCCTATAATTAACCGCACTTTATAAGCAATTTTTATGCCGTTTTATTTTTTATAGCATAATTTTAAACAGAACGCTCGATTTTTTGTCTTTTTTATACTCATTATTCAGCTAATTTATTCTTTTATTAGGAACAATTCGCCTTATAAATGAATTATTTAATTAGATATATTATTAATTTCACTCTATTTCCCTCTCCATTTTTCTTTCCCTTTTCTCCTTGCAAAAAAAACACCCCCTTCGTATTGAAGGGGGTGTTTCGAATAATGAGCTGGCGATGACTTACTCTCACATGGGTAACCCCACACTACCATCAGCGCTAAGAGGTTTCACTTCTGAGTTCGGGAAGGGATCAGGTGGTTCACTCTTGCTATTG